>NZ_JBSHCR010000021.1:0-62047 GCF_053615895.1 Isoptericola sp. NPDC055881 | reverse complement strand
GGACCAGGTCCGGGCGGGCTCGAGCCGTGCCAGGGAGGACGCCGAGGAGGGTCAGTCGGCCAGCCGCTCGGCGAGCGCCGCACGGACCTGCGCGACGGCGTCGGCCACGTCGACCTGCGACGTGTCGATGACGAGGTCGGCGTCGGTCGGGACCTCGTAGGGCGAGGAGATGCCGGTGAACTCGGGCACCTCGCCGCGGCGTGCCTTCGCGTACAGGCCCTTGCGGTCGCGGGCCTCGCACACCTCCAGCGGGGTGCTGACGTGCACCAGCAGGAACGCGCCCGCGGGCTCGGCGAGCGCCCGCACGCGGGCGCGGCCCGAGGCGAACGGCGCGATCGGGGCGGCCACGGCCACGCCGCCGTGGGACGACACGAGCGAGGCCACGTAGCCGATGCGCTCCACGTTCAGCTCGCGCGACTCCTTGTCGAACCCGAGCCCCTTGGACAGGTGGTGGCGCACCTCGTCGCCGTCCAGCAGCGTGGTGTGCAGGCCCTCGTCGTCGAGCTCCGCCGCGAGGGCGCGGGCCACGGTCGACTTGCCGGAGCCGGACAGCCCGGTGAAGAAGACCACGGCGCCCTGCCGGCGGGCGGTGCGGGCCGCGCGGACGAGCTCGCCCGCGGCGGGCTCGTCGTAGAGCGCGGACACCTCGTCGGCCCACAGCGAGCCCAGGCGGTCGACCCGGGCCCGGTCCTCGGGGGAGCGGTGCGCGGCCAGGACCTCGGTGCGGGACGCGCCGTGGCGGGCACCGACGTCGGGCCAGCGCAGCGCGTCGGGGGCGTCGGCCGGCCAGGGCACGACGACGACCTCGGCCTGGCGGCCGGCGCGGTCGAGGCGTGCCACCAGGTCGCGGGCCACGCGCACGAGCCCAGGCGCGCCCACGTGGCCGGCGGCGGGGGAGCGGCGGGACGCGGGCACCAGCAGCAGGACCGCCCCGGCGTCGACGACGAGCGCCGGCAGGGCCTCGACCTCGGAGCGCGTCGGAGGCTCGGTGACCACGACCGCGACGGCTGCTCGCGTGCCGGGGCGCACCTCGTCGGCCGCCCGGCGCAGCGCGGGGTCCCAGTGCGGGCCCGCGGCGCGCGCGAACGGCTTGACGGCGCGCGGCACGGCGTCGTCGTCGACGACGGCCAGCGGCGTGTTCTCGGCGTCCGTCAGGGTGACGGGACCGGACGGCAGGCCGTGCGGGCGGATCCACGCCGCGCCACCGCCGAGCGCGAGCTCGAGCAGGTCGAGCTCGTCCGGGGACAGGACGTGCGTGGCGGCGGGGACGTCGGCGGGGGTGCCGGAGGTCGCGTGGGCGGGCTGAGCGGGCTGAGCGGGCTGAGCGGCAGGTGTGGGCTCGGTCATGACGAGGGGGTGGCGTCCTTCGGTGCGGGCTCGGGCTGGCGTGCTGGCTGGCTGGCGGACTGGCGCGCTGGCGGGGTCGAGGGCAGGCCGACGGGGTCGGTGGCGGCATCCTGCGCGGTGACCGTGCCGAGCGGCTTGGGCTTCGGGGGGAGCTTCTTGATGCGCTCCCGGACGAGGATCCACAGCAGGTTCCCGACGACGAGGGCGCCGACGGCAGCGGCGATCACGACGCCCAGCGACGCTCCCAGCAGCTTCAGGCCGGAGGCCAGCAGCAGGATCGCCAGCGCGCGGCGGATGATCCCGCCGGGCGCGCGGCTGGAGACGTGGGCGCCGAACCAGGCGCCGGGGATGGCGCCGATGAGCAGGGAGGTCGTCAGCCCGAGCTCGAAGTCCCCGTACAGGATGTGCCCCAGCGACGCGGCGGCGACCAGCGGGACGGCCTGCACCAGGTCGGTGCCCACGAGCTGGGAGGCCTTGAGCGCGGGGTAGAGCAGCAGCAGCACCACGATGATGATCGAGCCGGCGCCTACCGACGTCAGGCCCACCATCAGGCCGGCGACGGCCCCGAGCACCAGAGTCGGCACCTTGCGCACGACGACGTCCGGGCTGCTCGGCGCGGCGGGGCCCTCGCCGAGCGCCGTGCGGCGCTGGAGCATGCCGAGCACGGCGCGCACGACCAGGCCTGCGGAGGCGATCAGCAGCGCGACCCCGAGCACCTTCTTGAGGACCTCGTCGAAACCGTCCCCGAACGGCAGGTAGCGGATGAGGAGCGCTCCGGAGAACGCGGCGGGCACGGAGCCGATGCACAGCCACAGCACGAGCTGCAGGTTCACGGTCCGCCGCCGCAGGTGCACGATCGCGCCGGCCGGCTTCATGAAGAGGCTCGCGACGACGTCGGACGACACGGCCGTGAGCGGGTCCACGCGGAACACGAAGATCAGCATGGGCGTCATGAGCGCGCCGCCGCCCATGCCGGTCAGGCCCACGACGAAGCCCACGACGAGGCCACCGAGGACCAGCGGGAGGTCGACGCTCAAAAGGGCACCATTCCTATCGGATAAAACGAATTTCGATGTCGCGAACGCTCTCTCAGGACTTCATTCCTGGAATGGTAGCCTCGGCCGCGGCCCGCCAGGGCCTCGTCCAGAGTCGCCAGCCGAGGAGCTGCATGTCGTCGCCCACCCCGCCGTACCCGGACCCGGAGCTGCCCGACGGTGATCTCGCCGTCGCGCTCGCCCGTGGCGCCGGCGAGGTGCTGCTGGCCCTGCGGGCCGCGGTGGACGTCGCCGGTGGCGACGTCGTCGCCGCCGAGCTCAAGGACGCCGGCGACGCCGCGAGCCAGGCCTGGCTCGCGGGCGCCCTCGCGCACGCCCGTCCCGACGACGCCGTCCTCTCCGAGGAGGCGAAGGACGTCGGGACCCGCGGGTCCGCGCAGCGCGTGTGGATCATCGACCCGCTCGACGGCACCCGCGAGTTCGCCGAGCGGTACGCCGACGGCGAGCGGGCCGGCGGCTGGCGCGACGACTTCGCGGTGCACGTCGCCCTCTGGCAGCGCGGCACCGGTCGCACCGACGGGCTCGTCGCCGGGGCCGTCGGGCTGCCGGCGCGCGACGCCGTGCTCAGCACCGGCGCCCCCGGCGCCGACCTGTCGGACGCCGACGTGGTGCTCGCGGGCCGACGGCCGCTGCGCCTCGCCGCGAGCCGCAGCCGCCCGCCGCGGTTCGTGCAGGACCTCGCCGACCGCGGCGACGTCGAGCTCGTGCCGATGGGCTCGGCAGGCGTCAAGGTGGTGTCCGTGGTGGACGGCACGGTCGACGCGTACGTGCACGGCGGCGGTCAGTACGAGTGGGACTCGGCGGCCCCCGTCGCGGTCGCCCTCGCCGCCGGCCTGGAGTGCACCCGCCTGGACGGCACCCCGCTCGAGTACAACCGCCAGGACCCCTGGCTCCCCGATCTCTTCGTCTGCCACCCGGCCGTCGCGTCGCGCCTGCGCGCGGCGCTGTCCTCGGTCGGGGTCGACATCAAGGAAGGTGCCCAGTCGTGACGTCTCACGTCCTGAGCCAGCTCCGCAGCCTCGAAGCGGAGAGCATCCACATCATCCGCGAGGTGGTGGCCGAGATGCAGCGCCCCTGTCTGCTCTTCTCGGGCGGCAAGGACTCGATCGTCATGCTGCACCTCGCGGCCAAGGCGTTCGCCCCCGCCCGGATCCCGTTCCCGATCATGCACGTGGACACGGGCCTGAACTTCCCGTCCGTGCTCGAGACCCGCGACCGGTGGGTCGAGCGGCTCGGCATCCAGCTGGTCGTGGCGTCCGTGCAGGACGCGATCGACCGTGGCCTGGTGCAGGAGGAGCCCAACGGCTCCCGCAACCGCATCCAGACGCCGGTGCTGCTCGAGGCCGCCGAGAAGAACGGCTTCGACGCCCTGTTCGGCGGCGGTCGGCGCGACGAGGAGAAGGCGCGCGCCAAGGAGCGCGTGTTCTCCTTCCGTGACGACTTCGGCCAGTGGGACCCCAAGAACCAGCGCCCCGAGATCTGGGACCTGTACAACGGCCGGGTCCACCAGGGCGAGTCGATCCGCGTGTTCCCGCTGTCCAACTGGACCGAGCTGGACATCTGGGCGTACATCGAGGCGGAGGAGATCGACCTCCCCGACCTGTACTTCGCCGCCGAGCGCGAGGTCGTGGACCGGGGCGGCATGCTCTTCGCCGTCAACGAGTTCACGCCCCTGAAGGACGGCGAGACCGCCCAGAAGCGGTTCGTGCGCTACCGCACCGTGGGCGACGCGAACCTCACCGCCGCCGTCGCCTCGACGGCGACGACCCGTGCGGAGATCGTCGAGGAGGTCGCCGCGGTGCGCCTCACCGAGCGCGGCGCCACCCGTGGCGACGACAAGGTGAGCGAGGCCGCCATGGAGGACCGCAAGCGAGAGGGCTACTTCTAAGCCATGAGCACCGAGAGCATCGAGACGAGCACCGTGGACCAGCCCCAGAGCGCCGCGTCCCAGCAGGCGATCGACACCTCCGCCGACCTGCTGCGCTTCGCGACCGCGGGTTCCGTGGACGACGGCAAGAGCACCCTCATCGGGCGCCTGCTGTTCGACTCCAAGACGATCTTCGAGGACCAGCTCGAGTCGGTGGAGCAGGTGAGCAAGGACCGCGGGAACGACTACACGGACCTCGCGCTGCTCACCGACGGCCTGCGGGCCGAGCGCGAGCAGGGCATCACGATCGACGTGGCGTACCGCTACTTCGCGACCCCGAAGCGCAAGTTCATCATCGCGGACACCCCGGGCCACATCCAGTACACGCGGAACATGGTCACGGGTGCGTCGACGGCAGACGTCGCCCTGATCCTCGTGGACGCGCGCAAGGGCGTCATCGAGCAGAGCCGCCGGCACACGTTCCTCGCGACGCTGCTGGGCGTGCCGCACATCGTGGTCTGCGTGAACAAGATGGACCTCGTGGACTACTCCGAGGAGGTGTTCGAGAACATCCGCCGCGAGTTCACGGACTTCGCCTCGCGCCTGAACGTGCCCGACCTGACGTTCATCCCGATCTCCGCGCTCGTCGGGGACAACGTCGTGAACCGCAGCGAGAACACGCCATGGTTCGACGGCCGCCCGCTCCTGAGCCACCTCGAGTCCCTGCACGTGGCGAGCGACCGCAACCTCCAGGACGTCCGGTTCCCGGTGCAGTACGTGATCCGGCCCCAGTCCCACGAGGCGCGCGACTACCGCGGCTACGCGGGCACCGTCGCGAGCGGCGTCCTCAAGGCCGGCGACACCGTGCGCGTCCTGCCGTCGGGGCTCGAGACCACCATCGCGGGCATCGACACCGCTGACGGCCCCGTCGAGGAGGCGTACCCGCCCATGTCGGTGACGGTGCGGCTCACCGACGAGATCGACATCTCGCGCGGCGACATGATCTGCCGGCCGAACAACACCCCGGCCGCGCTGCAGGACATCGACGCCCAGATCTGCTGGATGGACGAGTCCGCGCCGCTGGTGCAGGGCAAGAAGTACGCGATCAAGCACACGACCCGGTGGGCGCGTGCCATGGTCAAGGACGTCAAGTACCGCGTGGACGTGAACACGCTGCACCGGGACGAGGAGGCGACCGAGATCCGCCTCAACGAGATCGGCCGGATCCAGCTGCGCGTCACCCAGCCCCTGTTCGTCGACCCCTACCGCCAGAACCGCAGCACGGGCGCGTTCATCCTCGTGGACGAGGCGTCGAACAAGACGGTCGCCGCGGGGATGGTCGGCACCCTGCCGCACTCCTCCTGACGGATCGCGGAGCACGCATCATGCCCGTGTTCACCAAGGACGGCCGCAACGTCCTGTTCATCCACGTGCCGAAGACCGGCGGGTCGTCGGTGGAGGACCACTTCGTCGCGGCCGGCTGGAAGATGTCGTACCACGACGGCCGCATGCAGCGCGGGGCGCCCAACTACCTGCGCCGCTGCACGCCGCAGCACATGCACGGCGAGCTGCTGGCCGAGGTGTTCCGGCTGCACCGGTTCGACGCGGTCTTCGCGGTCGTGCGGGAGCCGGTGGCGCGCTTCCGCTCCGAGTACGTGATGCGGCACAAGCAGGAGCTGTCCACGGACGCGGAGGCCGTCGAGGCGTGGGCCGTCGAGCGGTTCGAGAAGTTCGCGACGAACCCGTACGTCCACGACAACCACATCCGCCCGCAGGCCGAGTTCCTCGTCCCGGGCGCGCAGGTCTACCGGCTCGAGGACGGCCTCACGGCGGCGCTGGAGGACCTCAACGCGCGCCACGACCTCGGCGTGCCCACCGAGGTGCCGCGCGTGCGCACCAGCGAGCGGACGCGCGGGATCGCCAGCCGTGACGTCGAGGTGTCCGCGTCGCTCCGGGCACGCCTGGAGAGGTTCTACGCCGCCGACTTCTGGACGTTCGGGTACGAGGGGACCTCGGTCCCGCCCGACCGGCGGCGCACCCTCGTGCGCCGTGTGGCGTCGCGTGCGTCGCGAGACCTCGCACGCTGGTCCGAGCGCGTCTGACCCTTAGAGTGAGCTGACGCACTGCCGCCCCCGGCGGCGTCCCCGATTCCCGGAACCGTCCTTCCGTGCCCGAACGCGAGCTGATGTCTACCGTGCTGATGAACTTCCTGCGGTCCACCTACCGTCGCCTGCCGGTCTCCTGGCGGGAGCGCGTCACCGAGCTGCGACGCCCGGGCCGCCGGACCCTCGTGTCCGTCGTGGTGCCGGTGTACAACGTCGAGCGGTACGTGGGCGAGTGCCTCGAGTCGATCCTCGCGCAGACGCACCGGCGGCTCGAGGTCGTCGTCGTCGACGACGGCTCGCCCGACGACTCGATCTCGGTGGTGCAGGCGATCGCCGCACGCGACCGGCGGGTGCGGGTGGTGCGCCAGGAGAACGGCGGGCTGGGCGCGGCACGCAACACGGGCGTGCGGCACGCCCGCGGCGCGATGCTGTGCTTCGTCGACTCGGACGACACCGTGCCGCCGAACGCCGTCGAGGCCATGGTGACGTCCCTGACGCGCAGCGGTTCCGACTTCGCGGTCGGCTCCCTGCTGCGCGACACGTCGGGCGGCCGGTACATGCCGCCGTGGGCGCGCAAGCTGCACGACCGCACCCGCACGAGCGTGACGATCGCCGACGAGCCCGACGTGCTCAAGAACGTCTTCGCCTGGACCAAGCTGTTCCGCACCGAGTACTTCCGGCGCGTCGTCGGCGGCTTCCCGGAGGGCCTCTACGAGGACCAGGTGCCGTCGGCGAAGGCGTACCTGCACGGCACGTTCGACGTGCTGGAGGACGTGGTCTGCCACTGGCGGATCCGCGACGACGAGTCGTCGATCACCCAGCAGAAGTCCACGATGCGCGACCTCACCGGCCGGTGGCGGATGCTCGACGAGCTGCACGAGGTGATGCGGGACGCGCCCGCCCCGGTGCGGCAGGCGTGGGAGGCGAAGGTCGTCGGCTTCGACATGCGCCCCTACTACGAGCAGGTGCCGCGCACGGACGACGAGTACTGGTCGTTCCTGCGCACCGAGGTCTGCGGGTTCCTGGACATGGCCGGCTACGAACGGCTCGCCGAGGTCCCGGTGCACGACCGCCTGCTCGCGGCGGCGACGTACCACGGCCTGCGGGACGACGTCACCGAGCTGGTGGCACGCCGTGAGTCGCAGACCTGGAAGGTCCACGGCGTCGTGCGTGACGGCCGTCCCGTCCTCGGTCCCGACTTCCTCGCCGGCCTGGAGCTCCGTCCGGACGGCGTGGTCGACGACCTCACCGTGGACGTCGAGGTCGTGGCGCGGGTGGCCGACGTCGTGCTCGACGACAGCGCGGTGACCGTCGAGGGCAGCGCCTACCTGGCCTTCGTCGACCTCACCGGGACCCGCAGCGAGATCACCGTGGCCGCCGTCTCGCAGCTCGGCCACCGGGTGGAGGCCCGCGTCGAGCGGTTCGCGGACGCGGCGATCGACATGCGCGCGGTGGACCCGTGGAACGACCACGAGGACTCCGGCTTCCGCGTGCGGTTCGACCTGGACGAGCTGCAGTCGCCCCCGTACCGCATCGAGGTGGGTGTCCGGGTGGACGGGGTCGAGCGCACCGCGCCGCTGCCGCTGCCCGACCCGCGGGCGGCGGGGCGCATCCCGACCTTCGGCCCGCTGGACGCCGGCGGCCGGTGGTACCTCGACGCGGCGCCGGAGACGGACGTCCTCGAGCTGCGGCGCATGACGTCGGCGCGCATCCCCGTCGAGGACGTGCGGGTCGTCGGGCGCCGGGTGGAGCTCGTCGTCGCGGGGAGCCTGCCCGCGGTGCGCGCGTGCGTGGCCCGCGCGGGGACGTGGACGGTGCCGGGGACGCGCCGGACCGAGGACGGGCGCGACGTCGTGGTCTTCACGCTGCCCGAGGCGCTCCCCACGGAGGGCCTGCGGACCTGGGGCTTCGCCGCGCGTCCCGCCGGGGGCGGTCGGGAGCAGCGCTTCTCCTGGGTGGAGCCGAGCCGGACGCTCGAGCCGCTCACCCGCGCGGGGGCGCTGGTCGGATCGACCCGGTACGGGAACGTCATGGTCCAGACCGGACCCCTCCTGGGAGAGGTCGAAGAGCTCGACCTGAGCCGCGACGGGCTGCGGGTGCGCGGCTGGGCCGCGGTGTCCAAGGACCTGCCCCGCGAGCGGCTCGCGCTCTCCCTCGTGCACGAGGTGGCGGCCGGGAGCACCGTGCCCCTGGAGCTCGACGCCGACGGCGGGTTCGACGTCGTGCTCCCCGTGGTCGACACCGTGGGCGGCACCCTGTCCAAGACGGTCAACTTCGTCCTGGCGCTCTCGGTCGACGACGTCGTCGCGCGTCCGCGGGCCGGCGTCGGGCTGGTGCGCACGCTGCCCCTCGACCGCACGGACGGCGTGGTGGCGGCGACGGTCACGGCGACCCCGAAGGTCGGGTCGGTGAGCGTGCGGCTGCGCACCGCGCTGGAGGACCGCGACCGCAGCCGGCGCGCGCAGCACCAGCTCTACCTGCGCTACCAGCGCGGGGAGCAGGAGCCGCTGGACGCCGTGCTCCTGGAGTCCTTCGGCGGCCGGTCGGTCGGCGACTCGCCGCTCGCCCTGAGCCGCGAGCTCCACCGGCGCGGCGACGCGCGGCCCCAGTACTGGTCGGTCGCGTGCCTGTCGACGCCGGTCCCGGAGTGGGCCACCCCCGTGCTGCGCTACTCGACGCCGTGGTACGACCTGCTCGAGCGCGCCACCCTGCTGGTCAACAACAACAACTGGCCCTGGTACTTCCGCAAGGGGTCGCACCAGACGTACCTGCAGACGTGGCACGGCACGCCCCTGAAGCGGATCGGCAACGACGTGCCCGGGGCGAACCTCACCCTCACCTACCGCCGCCTCATGGAGCGTGAGGCGCTGACGTGGGACTACCTCCTCGCGCAGAACGAGTACTCCGCGCAGATCTTCCCCGGGGCGTTCGGCTACCCCGGCCCGATCGTCACCCAGGGCTACCCGCGCAACGACTCGCTCGTCGACGACACCGCCGACGCGACGCGCCGGGCCGTGCGCGCACGCCTGGGGCTCGACGACGACGTCCGGGTGCTGCTGTACGCGCCGACCTGGCGGGACAACATCAAGGAGGGCGCGCGGTACGGGCGCGTCGCGTTCCTCGACTTCGACGAGCTGAGCCGGGCGGCCGGGCCGCGGACGGTGGTGCTCTACCGCGGGCACGCGAACACGGCGGGGTCGTCGAGCGACCTGCCGGACGGCGTCATCGACGTGACCCTCCACCCGGACGTCAACGAGCTGATGCTCGCTTCGGACGCCCTGGTCACGGACTACTCGTCGATCATGTTCGACTACGGCGTCCTGCGCCGCCCGATCTACCTCCTGGTGCCGGACCTCGAGCTCTACGGGTCGACGACGCGCGGGTTCTACCGCGACCTGGTCGACGTGGCGCCGGGCCCGTTGTGCGCGGACACCTCGGCGCTGGTGGCTGCCCTGTCGGTGGACCACTGGTCCCTGTGGCGTGCACCGCACGAGAAGTTCGTCGCGGAGTTCGCACCCCGCGACGACGGAGCCGCATCGGCGCGCGTGCTCGACGCGCTCGGCCTGAGCCACTGACCGACCTCCAGCACGGGAGCACAGACATGTCGATCTACCGTTCTGCCCGGGCCCGGCTCGCACAGGAGGCGAAGACGCGCCTCGGTCGTCGCCGTCCCGACACCTTCGGCATGCGCCGGTTCCGTCACCTTCTCGACGAGTACGAGGTCGCGCCGCTCATCGAGGCGGACGGCAAGGTGCCGGTCAACTACTTCACCTACCGCCCGAATTTCGGCGACCTGCTGTCGCCGTGGCTCGTGGAGAAGATGACCGGCCGCGAGGTCGTGGTCGCCAACCGCAAGAAGCTGCACTACGTGGTGATCGGCTCGATCATCAACCAGGCGACGAGCAAGTCGATCGTCTGGGGCAGCGGCACCTACGGCACCGAGGGCAAGGCGGAGGTCTCGCCCCTCGCGCACTACACCGCCGTCCGGGGGCCGCTGACGCGCGCCAAGCTCGGCGCGCACCTGGGGTTCGGCATCGACGTCCCGGAGGTCTACGGCGACCCGGCCCTGCTCCTCCCGCTGTACTACATGCCGGAGGTGCCGGTCACGCACGAGTACGGCGTCGTCGTGCGCTGGAGCGAGCGCCGGTGGGCCGAGGCCGACTTCGGCCCCGGCGTGAAGATGATCGACTTCGCCCGCAGCGACGTCGAGGCGGTGGTGCGCGAGCTGCTCTCGTGCAAGCGGATCGTCACCTCGTCCCTGCACGGCCTGATCGTCGCGGACGCGTACGGCATCCCCAACGCGTGGCTCGCGTCCGACTCTCCGCGTGGCGGCGTCTACAAGTTCTACGACTACTTCGCCTCGGTCGGGAAGTTCCGGCAGCCCCAGACGCTCGACCTCGCCGAGGGCACCGTGACCAAGGAGCGCCTGCGCGACTCCTTGCAGTTCAGCGGGGAGGCGATCAGCTTCGACTACCGCCCGCTGCTCGACGCGTCGCCGTTCTTGCGCCGCAAGAGCCGCGCGGGCGCCGGGTCGGCCCCGCGTCGCGTCGCGCCGGAGGCCTCGACCGGGCTCGCGTCCCAGGCCGGTGTCGCCGAGCTGATCCCCTCGCTGGGCCTCTTCAGCGGCAACGCGGTGAACTACCTCGGCGTCGGGGTGCGCGGCCCGGTCACCGGGATCCGGATGTTCCTCCCGCCGACCCAGGGGCAGATCGACCTGCGCGGCATCGAGCTCTACTCCGGCGGCCGTCGCGTCGCCGTCGACGAGTCGCGCGCGGTCGTCACGCAGAGCTCGAGCGTCCCGCGCCGGGGCGGGCCGGCCAGCCCGTTCGCGATGGGCGGCATCCGCACGCAGCGCGAGACGGGCGCGTGGTGGGCGGTCACGTTCGACGCGCCGGTCGACGTGGAGGAGGTGCGGGTCCTCAACCGCCTCGACGGCTGGGGAGCCCGCGCGCGGGCGCTCACCGTCGCGGTGGCAGGGTTCGACGGCACGTTCGGGCAGGTCCGGTCCGCCAGCTGCGACCGGGTGGTCGCGGAGACGCTGGCGCTCGTCGAGCGGCTCACGGAGCGCACGATCGACGAGGCCGCGCTCTCGTCGCGGGAGGACGCCCGCGCCCTGCGCGGCGAGGTGCTGGCCGAGCTCGCGCGACGCGCAGGGGAGGGGCTCCTCACGTCGGACCGGGAGGAGCAGCGGCTCCTGGCCTCGCTGATCCGCACCCACCGCCTCCCGGACGGGGAGCTCCTGACGGACGACGAGTGGACGCTGCTGGGCCACCTGCTCGCCGCCGAGCGCCTGCGGCTCCCCGCGACGGCGACGTCGATGCGCTCGTTCCACCTGGTCCTCGACTCGCGGACGGCCCTGCGGCGGCTCGAGCTCGAGGTGAACCGGGCCGGGAAGGTGCTCGGCACCCGCCCGGCGGTCCTGTCCCGGCACCGCCTGGTCGACGTCGGCGGGCTGCGGAACCGGTCGGACGACTACGTCGCCGTCATGGAGCGGGCCTCGGCGGTGCTCGAGGAGTGCGGGTACCCGGCGATGCTGGCCTACGGCACGCTGCTCGGCGCGGTCCGGGAACAGGACTTCCTGGCCCACGACGACGACGTCGACATGCTCATCCCGCTGCAGGCCTCCTCCCAGGAGCAGGCGCACGACGTGCTGCGGGACCTGCACGCCTGTCTGCGCGAGAAGGGGTGGAAGGTCAGCCGCCCGAACGAGCACCTGAACTTCCACCTGGGCGACCCGACGACGAAGCTCCACGTCGACGTGTTCCCCCTCCTGGTCGACGGCGAGCGGACGCAGCTGCACATGGAGAAGATGACGCTGCGCCCGGTCCCGACGAGCACCGTCCTCCCGCCCGCCCCGATCACGTTCCACGGTCGCGAGATGCTCGCCCCGGCGGACCCCGAGAGCTTCCTCGCCGAGCGGTACGGGGAGACCTGGTCGACGCCGGACCCGTTCTACGACTGGCCCTGGGCGCTCCGTGACTGACCGGCGCCCCGCGCACGATAGGTTCGTCGCTGAGCTCGCACCGCGCGACGAGGACGCCGCGTCGGTCCGCGTGCTCGACGCGTGTGGCCTGGACAACTGACCGACTCAGCACCGGAGCACAGACATGTCGATCTACCGTTCTGCCCGGGAGCGGCTCGGCCGCGCAGCGGGGAAGGCTCGCGCCGGCCGCGGGCGGCCGGACCCCGTCGCCGAGCTGCGTTCGCGCCGGCTCCTCGACGACTACGAGGTCGCCGCGGACCTGGTCCTGGCCGACGGCAAGGTGCCGGTCAACTACTTCACGTTCCGCCCCAGCTTCGGCGACGCGCTGTCGCCGTGGCTGGTGGGCCGCCTCACCGGCCGGGCGACGAAGGTCGCGGACCGGACCCGGCCGCACTACGCCGTCATCGGCTCGGTGATCAGCCAGGGCACCGACGAGACGATCTTCTGGGGTACCGGCGCCTACGGGACGGAGGACGTGACGGAGGTGCCCGCCGGGGCGGCGTACACCGCGGTCCGCGGGCCACTGACGCGCGCCAAGCTGTCGGCGTCGAAGGGCTTCGGCATCCCCGTGCCTGCCGTCTACGGCGACCCCGCGCTGCTCCTCCCGCTGGTCCACGCCCCGCAGGGGCCCGTGACGCACGACTACGGGGTGGTCGTCAGCGGCACCGAGCGACGCTGGGCGGAGGCGACGTACGGACCCGGTGTCCTGCTGATCGACGCCGGTCGGGTCGACGTCGAGGCGGTGCTCCGCGACCTCCTGTCGTGCCGGCGGATCGTGTCGTCGGTGCTGCACGGGCTGGTCGTCGCCGACGCCTACGGCATCCCGAACGCGTGGCTCGAGTCGGACGCGCCCCGGGGCGGCGCGTTCCCCTTCCACGACTACTTCGGCGGCGTCCAGAAGCTGCGCGCGCCCCACCGGTTCGACCCGGCGGCGCAGCCCGTGACACGAGAGCTCCTCGAAGAGGTCTTCACCTTCTCGGACGAGGCGATCCGGTTCGACCACCGGGCGTTCCTCGACGCCAGCCCGCTCCTGCACCGCACGGGTGCGCCGCGCCGGCGCGCCGAGCGGCTGCCGCGCCGGGAGCCGAGCGACCTGCTCCGGCAGGGCGGCACCCGCCGGCTGCTCCCGTCGCTGGGGTACTTCGGTGGCATCGGGGCCAACTACCTGCCGGTCCGGTTCGCGGGTCCCGTGTCGGAGATCCGGTTCTCCCTCCCGCGCGACGGGCAGCGACAGCTCGACCTGCGCGGGCTGGAGCTCTTCCGCCGCGGCAAGCGGGTGGAGGTCGACCTCGCGACGGCGACGGTGGCCCAGAGCTCGGACGTGACGAAGGACGACCGCTCGCCGTTCGGGCTCGGCGGCATCCGCACCGCGCGGGAGACGGGCCCGTGGTGGACCGTCCGGTTCGACACGCCCGTGGACGCCGACGAGGTGCGGGTCTTCAACCGGCTCGACGGGTACGGCGTCCGCACCCGCGCCCTGAGCGTGGCGGTCGGCCGCGCGGACGCCGGCCCCGACCTCGTCGTCACGGTGGACTCCGACCGGGTGGTGCGCCAGACCCTGGAGCTGCTGTCGCGCCTGACCGGGCAGCCGGTCGACGAGTCCGTGCTCGCGTCGCCGGAGGCCGCCGGCACGGCACGGGCCGAGGTGCTCGCGCGGCTGGCGCAGAGGGCCCGCGAGGGGCTCCTGACGACGGACGCCACGGAGCAGCGCCTGCTCGCGTCCCTGCTGCCGACGGACCGGCTCGGCGACGACGAGGCCCTCTCGGACGACGAGTGGGCCCTGCTGGGCCACCTGCTGGCGGCGGAGCGGTACCGGGCGCCGGGCACGGCGACGTCGATGCGCGCGTTCCAGTTCGTCCTGCGCTCCAAGGCGGACCTGCACCGGCTCGGCGACGAGGTCAACCGTGCGGGCGAGGTGCTCGGCGCACCGCGGGCGGTGCTCACCCGGCACGGCATCGTGGACGTGGGCGGGCTCCGCGAGCAGTCGGACGGCTACATCGCGACCATCGAGCACGCGGCGGAGGTGCTCGAGGCCTGCGGCTACCCGACGATGCTGGCCTACGGCACGCTGCTGGGCGCGGTGCGCGAGGGCGACTTCCTCGCGCACGACGACGACGTCGACCTCATGGTCCCGCTGCAGGCCGCGGACCGGGCCGAGGGCGAGCCGCTGCTCGCCGACCTCCGCCGGAGCCTGCAGGAGAAGGGCTGGCGGGTCTCGCGGCCCAACTCCTACACGAACTTCCACCTGCACGACCCGCAGACCAAGCTCCACGTCGACGTGTTCCCGCTGTTCGTGGACGGCGCGACGACGTCCTTGCACATGGAGAAGATGCAGCTCCGGACGATCGACACGGACATCGTCCTGCCCCCGCGGACCCTGACGTTCAAGGGCCACGAGCTGCTGGTGCCCGCCCGCCCGGAGGCGTTCCTCGCGGAGCGCTACGGCGACGGCTGGTCCGTGGCCGACCCGTTCTACGACTGGCCGTGGGCGCTGCGCGACTGACGCGGCGCGGCGGGCACGACGCCCAGGCCGGCCAGGCCGGCCAGCACGGTCATGCGGGTCAGTCGAGCGCGCCGGCCGCGCGCAGCTCGCGCAGCACGTACGGCGACATCGTCTTGGTGTACGTCGTCGTGAGGTGGCTGTTGTCGCGGTACACGTTGACGCCGCCGATGACGGACGGGCAGGTCGTCTCGAGGCAGTAGTAGTCCGTCAGGTCGACGAACTTCGCGCCCCGCACCTCCCGCGCCGTGGCGGCGAAGGTCTCGGGGAACGGGAACGCCTTCTTGCGCGTCGTGTCGCAGCTGTCCGGCTCGATCACGTCGAGCTTCTCCAGGCACCGCGACGGGCCCGTGGGGTGGTACGGGTTGTCCGACAGCCCCACGATCGGCACGCCCTTCGCGGCGACCGGGCGCCAGGCCGCCGCCATCTCGTCGCGCTGCTGGTCGGCGTCGCCGGAGAGCATCTTGAGGTAGCCGGTCGTGACGACGAGGTCGATGTTGTCCGCGTGGTCCAGGAGCCACGGCTGCAGCTGGTCCTTCCACGTCTCGCACGTCGAGGACCGCAGCGGGTTGTCGTAGTTCATGGTCCCGGTGGTCCAGGCGCAGGTGGCCTTGAGCTGGGGCGTGAGGCTGATCGTGCCCTCCTGCGCCATCGCGATGAAGGCGGGGAGCATGGCGCGCGCGTGCGAGTCGCCGATGAGGACGACGTGCGGGACCTTCGGGTCGTCCACGGGCCCGAACGAGCACTCCTTGAGGCGGTCCTCGTCGCCGTCCACCCAGCAGTCGGGGTAGTTCGCGAAGTCGCGGCCGACGGCCTCGGGCGCGGGGACGAGCATGCCGTCCAGGTCGGGGTTCTCGCACGGCTTCTCGGGGTCCATCGACCCGGCGCCGAAGCACGGCGGCATGTCCGCGACGAGCCGGGCCGCGAGCTCCTCCTCCTGCTGCGCGCGATGGTCCGCGACGGCCAGCCCGGCACCCGCGACGAGGGCGAGCACGGCGGCGGTCGCGGCCGTGAGCCCGAGCGCACGACCGGTGCGCTGCAGGCCCCAGCGGTGGGTGAACCGGAAGGTGTCCTCGACGTACCGCTTCGTGACGGCCGACAGGAGCACGACGGCGACCAGCAGGACGACGCGCTCCACGAGGCCGGGGGTGTGCCCGACCACGTACGGGAGGATCACGATCGCGGGCCAGTGCCACAGGTACAGGGAGTACGAGACCTCGCCGGTGTACTGCACGGGGCGCCAGCGCATCAGCGGGGACGGGCTGAGGCGCGCGGAGGGCGTACCGGCCCAGATGACGGCGAGCGTGGCCACGACGGGCAGCACGGCGGCGGTGCCGGGGAACGGGGTCCGGGAGCTGTAGACGAGGCCGCACGCCGCGATCGCGGCGAGCCCGGCCCAGCTGACCAGGGAGCGCCATCGCCCGCTCACCGCCGGGACGGCCGTCCGCGCGAGGACGACGGCGAGGAGGGCTCCGGCGCCGAACTGCCAGGCACGGGTCGTGGTGACGAAGTAGGCGGACGAGGGGTTGGAGGTCGTGAGCCACAGGGACCAGCCGAAGGACGCGAGCGTCGCGGCGGCGAGCACGGCGCCCGTCATGCCGCGTCGCGAGCGGCCGCCGCGTGCCGCGAGCAGGGTGGCGAGCAGCACGAGCACCGGCCACACGAGGTAGAACTGCTCCTCGGCCGAGAGCGACCAGTAGTGCTGGACGGGCGACGGCGCGTTCTCCGCGGCCAGGTAGTCGACCGAGTCCGCCGCGAGGACCCAGTTCTCGACGTAGAGGGTGGCCCCGATCGCCTCACGGAACCACTGCTGCCACTGCGTCATGGGGACGACGAGGAGCGTCACCACCACCGACACCGCGATGACCAGGTAGGCGGCGGGCAGGAGGCGGCGCGCGCGTCGCGCCCAGAACCTCCCGAGGGCCACGGTGCCGGTGGTCTCGACCTCCCGCAGGAGGTGGCCGGTGATCAGGAAGCCCGAGATCACGAAGAAGACGTCGACGCCGACGTACCCGCCGGGGAGGCGTCCGGGCCAGAAGTGGAACAGCACCACCATCAGCACGGCGAGGGCGCGCAGCGCCTGGACCTCGTACCGCAGGACCTTCGCCGGGGGGTGGGGGGCGGTCACGCGCCCGGGTGCGTCGAGCGTCTGGCTCATGGCCGAGAACCCGTGCGGCGGGGCGTGCAGGAGGGCGTCAGAGCCACGGGAGAGAGCCTTCGTCGGGGTACAGGGCCAACGGACCATGCTAACCGCGGCAGAGCCGGGGGGTTCGCGCACGACCGGTGAGAGGACGGCACCCGGGCGGGTCCCCGGGGGGACCACCTTGCCCTGTCCTCCCGGGCAGCCTAGATTCCAGCACCAGAGAGAGGGAAGGGAAGTCGTGGCAACGGAGACGGGAATGGGCGGACCGCGCCGATGGGTGCAGGCGGCCCGGCGCGCGGCGGCAGATCTGGGGCGCTCGGCCGCCGCGGCGGAGAAGCAGGTCAAGGTCGCGCAGGCGGCCGCGCGGGCGGCCGAGAGCTCCGCCACCAGGACGCAGAAGCAGCTGCAGACGATGGCGAAGGCGCTCCGGGCGCAGTCGGTGCTCCTGGAGAAGGTCCGGGCGGAGTCGGCCCGGAACGCCGACGAGCTGCGCACGCTGCGGATCGCGACGACGGCACCGACGATGAAGGACGTGCACGCCTTCGTCGCGGCGCGCCAGATGAGCTACCGGGAGACGCTCACGGCCCTGGCCGAGGGCGAGGCGAGCTTCGCGCGGTTCGGTGACGGTGAGCTGCGCCTCATGGTCGACCCGTTCTACAAGCTGGGCTTCCAGGTCAACAGCCGCGAGCTGAGGGAGTCGCTCCGCGACGTGCTGGGGCGCCCGCGGGACGGGCTGCTCGTCGGATGGCCGCGGGCGTTCTGGACCGCGCACAACACGATGATGTGGTCCGTCATCTGGGACGAGGTCCAGCCGATCCTGCCCGCGGAGGTCCGGTTCGGGAACAGCCACGTCTCCCGCCCCGACTGCTTCCAGGCGCTGCGGGAGGAGGCGGTCGAGCTGTGGCGGCAGGTGTGGGCCGGCAAGCGGGTCGCCATCGTGACCGGCCGCGGGTCGCGCTTCGACCTCGTCCCGCAGCTGTTCGACAACCTCGCAGGGCACGAGTTCGTGTACTCGGAGCCGCGCAACGCGTTCGCCGACCTGGACCGGCTGGTGGACGACGTCCGCAACCGTCCCGGCGTCGACCTGTGCCTGGTCGCGCTCGGCCCCGCGGGCACGGTCCTCGCCGGGCGCCTCGCGGAGGCCGGGGTCCGCACCATCGACGTCGGGCACATCTCCAACAGCTACGCGAACGTCTTCGAGGGGCAGCCGCACCCGGAGAAGGTCCCTCCGGTGCGCGTCGCGCAGCCGGACCCGCTGGGCGCCTGACGTCCTCGAGCGGGGCAGGGGACCGGTCCGCGGGCCGGGGACGGTCCCGTCGGGCGTGCCATCCGCAGTAGAGTGCGCGGCACCGCGCGTCGCACCCCGGCGGGCGGGCCCCCCGAAGGACTTGAGGAAGTGTGTTGATGTCCCAGACGCCGAGCGCGATGCTCGAGAAGGAGCTGACGCGTCTCCTGGCCGACGGCCCCCGCGCCGTCGTGCGTGCGCGCCCGGACGGATGCTCCGTCGTCGCCGGGACGTCGCCCGACGAGTGGGAGGTGCAGGTCGTCCTGGCGGACGGCGCCGCGACGACGACGGTGACCGGCGCGAGCACCGTGAGCCGGCGAGCGCTGCGCAACGCCCTGATCGGCAAGGCCCCGCTGCTCGCCGAGCCGGTCCAGCACCACGTGCTGGGTCGCAGCCCGGTCCGGGACTCGCCCCGGCGGGCCGAGCTGGCCGAGGTCGCCACCCTCGTCGTGCGCTGGGTGCGGTGGCTGGACGGCGCCGTACGACGCACACCCGCCAAGGGCGTGAAGGTCGCGGCCCTCGAGAAGGGGCAGGTCCCCGTCTTCTGGTGGGACGAGCGGTCGAACTTCGGTGACGCGATCGGCCCGTGGCTGGTGCAGCGGATCTCGGGGATGGAGCCGGTCAACGCCCGGCGCCAGCGGCACCTGCGGCCCGCGCTCTACAGCGTGGGGTCGATCTTCCGGTCCATCGACCGGCCCGACGTGGACGTGTGGGGCACGGGGCTGATGGACCCGCTCGGGGGCGCGACCCTCGAGCGGCTCGGCGGCCGGAAGAACGTCCGGGTGCACGCGGTCCGTGGCCGCCGCACCCGCGAGGAGCTCGTGACGAAGCTCGGCTGGGACGTCCCGGAGGTGTACGGCGACCCGGGCCTGCTGCTGCCCCGCTTCTACCAGCCCGCCGCACCCGGCCCTGGCCCGCGCGCCAAGGTGGCCTTCGTGCCGCACTACGCGCACCAGCAGTACCTCGGCGACGACCCGACGACCGGCGTCACGGTCGTGGACGTCTCGCAGAGCCTGGAGCGGGTCGTCGACCAGATCGCGTCCGCGGACGTGTGCGTGTCGACGTCGCTGCACGGCGTCATCGTGGCGCAGGCGTACGAGGTGCCGTGGGTCTGGCTCCGGGTGTCGGACCACCCGCTGGGCGGCGACATGTTCAAGTTCGAGGACTTCTTCTCGACCCTGGAGGAGTCCCGGGTCGCGACGCACGACGTCCTCGCCGAGGACCTCGCGGCGCTCGACCTCGTCGCCCTGGGTGGCGACGCGACCCTGCCCGACCTGACGATCTCGCTCGACGCGCTCCTGGACGCGTTCCCCGTGCCGCCGAGGCCTGGTGCCGGACGGCCGTTCGAGCTGCCGCCCCTGCCGGAGCCGGCAGCCCGGCCGCGGGGGCGCGCCGGCCGGGGTCTCGGCCGGCTGACCGCCGGCGTCCGACGGCGCCTGGCGCGCCGGTAGCCGGACGCGCCGGGCGGGGCAGCCGGGCGTAGCGTGTCGGGGCCCGTCTGGGCCCGGTCGATCGACGAGAGGACAGGTGTGCTGGAGAGCGCTCAGGCCGTGACTCAGAGCGCGGGCACGAAGGCGTCGCCCGGGCGGGAGGCGCGGACCGACATCCAGGCGCTGCGCGCGGTCGCGGTCGCCGCCGTGGTGGCATACCACCTGTGGCCGGGAAGGCTGCCGGGCGGGTTCGTCGGCGTCGACGTCTTCTTCGTCATCTCCGGCTTCCTCATCACGTCCCACCTGCTCCGTCGCCCGCCGCGGCACGGCCGCGACCTCCGCGACTTCTGGGCGCGACGGGTCCGCCGGCTGCTGCCCGCCTCGTTCCTCGTCCTCCTGGTGACCGCGGCGGCGACGTTCCTCCTGGCGCCGAGCACGATGTGGGCCGGGACCCTGCGGGAGATCGGCGCGTCGGCCCTCTACGTCGAGAACTGGTCGCTGGCCGCCTCGTCCGTGGACTACCTCGGGGCGGAGGCCGCCGCCTCGCCGGTGCAGCACTACTGGTCCCTGTCGGTCGAGGAGCAGTTCTACCTGCTGTGGCCCCTGGTGCTGACCCTGGTCGCCTGGTGGACCGCGCGCCGCGGCGGGAACCTCGTGCGGCGCGCGTCGATCGCCATCTCCGTGATCGTCGTCGTGTCGTTCGGGTGGTCCGTCGTGGCGACGGCGCTCCGCCCGGCGAGCGCGTACTTCGTGACCCCCACGCGGCTCTGGGAGCTCGGCGTCGGTGCGCTCCTGGCGACGGTGACGGTCCGGCTCGCGCCGCGCTGGCGCACCCCGGTGGCCTGGCTCGGCCTCGCGATGATCCTGGCCGCCGTCCTGACCTACACGGGCAAGCTCCCGTTCCCGGGCTACACCGCCGCGCTCCCGGTCGTCGGGTGCGCGCTCGTCATCGCCGCAGGGTGCGACCGCACGCGGTGGTCGCCCCGGCAGCTCGGTGACCTGCGGCCGGTGCAGTGGCTGGGTGACGTCTCGTACTCCGTGTACCTGTGGCACTGGCCGCTGGTCGTGCTGGTGCCCTTCGCCCTCGGGCACAACCCCGGGCTCCTCGCCCGGGTCGGCGTCCTCGCGGGCGCGCTCGCGCTCGCCGCGGTCACGAAGCCGTTCGTCGAGGACCGGTTCCGGCGCGGTCGCCCCGGTGCCGGGTCGGGGCGCGCGGTCGTGGTGGCCCTGGCGGCGTCGGCGCTCATCGGCGGGGCGGCCCTCGGCGGGTCCGTCGCGCTGCAGGCGCGGGTCGACGCGAACATCGCGCAGGCTGCGCAGGCCGCGCACGGACCCTGCGTCGGCGCGGCCGCACTGGCCCCGGGGGCGGACTGCGACGTCACGGGCGACGGCGACCTCCTCCTCGACCCGGCCGAGGCGGCGGACGACAAGCCCAGCGCGTACGCGGACGGCTGCTGGGAGTCCCCGCCGTTCGACGGCACGGCGACGTGCCACTACGGCGATCCCGACGCCGGCACCCGGGTCGCGCTGATCGGCAACTCGCACGCGGGTAACCTGTTGCCGCCCCTGCAGGAGCTGGCCGAGAAGCACGACTGGTCGCTCACCACGTTCGTCGCGTCGCGGTGCCCCACCTCGGACGCCCGCTGGCAGATCGGCACCGCGCAGGACGCCGAGGGGTGCTACGCCTGGGGGCAGCGCGTCCTGGACGAGGTCCGGGACGGCGGGTTCGACCTCGTCGTGACGTCCCAGCTGACGCCGTACGCCGCGGCGGACACCGCCCCCGCGGACAACGACGCGGCCGTCGCGCAGGGGTACACGCGATACCTCGAGGACCTCGCCGCGACGGGCGCGCCGGCCCTCGTCGTGCGCGACATGCCGTACCCGAAGCACACGATCCCCTCGGTGCCGAACTGCCTCGCCGAGGCGTCGTCGCCCGACGAGTGTGCCGGGCCCCGGTCGAAGTGGCTCCCGCCCGACCCTCTGTACGACGCGGCGAAGGCCCTCGACGACCCGGCGGTGTCGACCCTCGACCTCACCGGGTTCACCTGCACGAAGGACGTCTGCCCGGCCGTGGTCGGGGACCTCGTGGTCTACTTCGACGCCTCGCACCTGACCGCGACGTTCTCGCGGACGCTCGCGCCCTACCTCGAGCCGGCGGTCGCCTCCGGCCTGCGGCCGTAGGGGGCGCGCCGGTCTCCCGGCGCGCCGTCCGCGGACGTGACCCGTGGCGGGCACGTACGCATACTGGGACCTCGCGACCCCTGCGCGAGGAGACCGCCGTGGCACCTGACCCCTCGGACGACGCGCGCGCCCCAGACGCCGGCCGCAGGCGCCGCGTCGCGGTCATCGCGGACGACGTGCCTCCCGACGAGCTGCGCGCCCTCCTCGCGCCCTACCGCGAGGACGACCTGCTCGTCATCGCCCCGACGTGGCACGACGAGTGGCACCTGGACGGGGTGCACCACCGGTTCCTGCGGTGGGACGAGGAGGCGAACCCGCACTGGCACCTCCAGGTCCACGGACCGGTCGACCGGGTCGTCGACACGCGGTACCGGTGGCCGCGGGACCACGAGGCGGCGATGCGCCGGCTGCTCTTCCACCTCACGCCGGGGGGCGAGTACGTGATCCCCCGGTCGGCCCTGCGGGGGTACAAGAAGGGCAACCCGCTCGAGGTCCGGCTCGCGGCGTTCTCCCGCGCCCTCTCGGAGGGCGAGCCGGGCGGCGACCGTCCCGAGCTGTCCCGCGCGGTGGCCGAGGTGCGCCAGGATCCCGGCGAGATCGTGGTGCGCAAGCAGGGCAGGCACTACCTCAAGCTCACCGACGAGTGGGCCGACCGGATGCTGTCGACGCGCGCCTTGCAGGACACGACGGTGCACGAGCTCGCGCGGCTGCCGGCCCAGCGGTTCGCGTCGCACACCACGATCGAGTCGCACGGGGCGTCCAAGCCGTTGCGCGGGCTCGACCCGACGGTCGACGTGCCGCCGCTGCACCTGCGGCACTACAGCGGCCGCGTGGGGCTGGTCAGCCACGCCCTGACCTTCACCGCGAACGAGATCCTGCCCGACTCGTTCCGCCACCACCTGTCGAACACCCGCAACCGGCGCCTGGTCGACGCGAACGCGAGCTTCGCGCGCATCCCGGACCGTGCCCGCCCGACCGAGGACCTGCCGGGGTCGTACTACCTGCTCGACTCCGAGAACTCCGGGCACTACGGCCACCTCATGACCGAGGTCATCTCCCGGCTCTGGGGGTGGGACCAGGCGAAGCAGGACGACCCGGACCTCAAGGCGATCTTCCGGCTGCGGTATGCGGGGGAGCGGGACCCCGCCCTGGAGCGCACGGTCTTCACGGCCTACGGCATCGCGGCCGAGGACGTCGTAGCGGTCGACCACCCCGTGTACCTCGAGTCGATGTACGCGGCGACCCCGATGTTCCACAACGCGCGGCCTTACTACGTGCACCCGGAGATCCGCGCCGTGTGGCGGCGGATCCGGGACGGTCTGACGGCGGAGCCCGGGCCCACCTGGGACCGCGTGTTCGCCTCGCGGCGGGACACGCTCGGGAACCGCAGGTGCCTCAACCGGCCCGACGTGGAGGACTACTTCGCCCGGGCGGGCTTCGAGGTCGTCTACCCCGAGGACTACTCGCTCGGCCGGCAGGCGGCGATCTTCGCGAACGCGCGGGTCGTCGCCGGGTTCGGCGGGTCGGCGATGTTCAACGCGATCTTCGCGGAGCGGCTGGAGCACATGATCGTGCTCACCCAGGAGGCTTACACGGCCCGCAACGAGGTGCTCGTCGCGCTCCCGCTCGGCGTGCGGCTGCACTATCTCTGGAACCCGCCGCGGGTCCGGCACCCCGAGGGCGGGTGGTCCAAGGAGGCGTACAAGTCCGACTGGTCGTTCGACTTCTCGCGGCACAGGCGGACGCTGAAGCGGCTGGTGCGCTCGCTCTGACCCGGGGCCGCCTCCTGGTCGATGTGGTTCACCTCACATTCAGCGCGCTCTCGATCTACTGTCACCCTGACGGCCGCCGTCGTGGCGGCCGCGCCTCACGAAGGGGAGACCATGAGCATGCGCACCACCCATCGCGCGCGTCTGGTTGCCGTCGGAGCCACCGCAGCCCTCCTGCTCGCGGGCGTCGGCAGTGCCGCCGTCGCCAGCGACACCGCCGCCGAACCGCCGTCCACCCCGGTCCCGGTCGTCACGCCCGACGGCCAGACCTTCTCGTACGTCGTCAATGCCAAGCACGCCAACCCGGGCCAGACGCGGCTCGCCGAACGGGCCGTCGTCGCTGCCGGCGGGGTGGTCGTCCAGTCCTGGCCGGAGATCGGCGTGGTCGTCGCGCACTCCGCGCACGCGAGCTTCCGGACCGACGTGGTGCGGCGCGCGAGCGGTCACGCCGTCGAGTCCGTCGGCCTGACGCGGACCGTGCCGGTCTCCGAGAGCACGCCGCCGGCGGTCGCCGACGTGCCGGGTGCCAAGGGCGGGCCGTGGAAGTCCGCGGTGACGAAGAAGCCGGGCGCCGAGGTCGGCGGCGACGACGCCGCGACCGCCGTCCCGGACCCGGGCGAGGCCACCCAGTGGGACATGGCGATGATCAAGGCGGACCAGGCGATCGAGATCAACCCCGGTTCGCCTGACGTGCTGGTCGGCGTGCTCGACTCGGGCATCGACGCCACCCACCCCGACCTGGCGACCCAGGTCGACACCGCGGCGTCGGTGAACTGCACGACGGCCGGGCGTCCGGACACGTCGCCCACGGGCTGGCTGCCCACGACGTCGGACCACGGCACCCACGTGGCCGGCACGATCGCGGCGGCGGACAACGGCCTCGGCATCGTCGGTGTCGCGCCCGGCGTGAAGATGGCGTCGGTCAAGGTCGTCAACGACGACGGCTTCATCTACCCGGAGTACGCCGTCTGCGGATTCGTCTGGGCCGGCCTGCACGGCATGGACGTCACCAACAACTCGTACTACATCGACCCGTTCATGTACTGGTGCGAGGACCAGCCCGACCAGGCGGCCGTCAAGGAGGCCGTGCGCCGGGCGATCGACTTCTCCACCGACCGGGGCGCCGTGCACGCGGCGGCCGCGGGCAACGCGTCCACCGACCTGGCGAACAACACGCAGGACACGTCGAGCCCCAACGACTCGACCCCGGTGGACCGCACCATCAACTCCGGCTGCGAGGACATCCCGACGGAGGCGGACGGCGTCGTGACGGTCTCGTCGGTGACCCGCACGGGCGCGCTGAGCTCGTTCTCCAACCGGGGGCTCGGCAAGATCGACGTCGCCGCTCCCGGCAGCGCGATCGTCTCCACCGAGCTGAACGGCACGTGGGACACCAAGAGCGGGACGTCGATGGCGTCGCCGCACGTGGCCGGCGTGCTCGCGCTCATGAAGTCGGCGCACCCCGACTGGACGCCGGCGATGCTCGAGCAGGCCGTGCGCGCCCAGGCGGACGACCGGCCCTGCGGCACGACGCCGGTCGGGCCGGCGTGCGTCGGCACGCCCGAGGAGAACTCGTTCTTCGGGGACGGCATGGTTGACGCACTCGACGCGGTGACGCTGGGCTGAGCGCCGCCGCACTGGATCAGCGCGACGGCCCGTCGGAGCAGGTCTCCGGCGGGCCGTCGCGTGCTCCCGTCGTGCGTGCCGTTCGGTCTCGGCGGTGGGCGACGATATCCGTGTAGTCTGATCGGACTTATACGAAAATCGACCGAAGCATCGGAGCGCACATGCCGACCTCCTCCTCCGTCCGAGCCCGACTCGCCGAGGTGGCGCGGTCCGGCCTCGGCCGCCGAGCGCCGGACGCCCCCGGCGGCCGCTCCTCGCGTCGTCTGCTCGACGACTACGAGGTGGCAGACCTCATCGAGACGGACGGCACGGTGCCGCTCAACTACTTCACCTACCGGCCCAACTTCGGCGACCTCCTGTCGCCGTGGCTCGTGCGGCAGATGACGGGCAGGAAGGTGGCGGTCGCCGACCGGAAGAAGCCGCACTACATGGTGATCGGCTCGATCATCAGCCAGGCGACCGCGGGCTCCGTCGTCTGGGGCAGCGGTACCTACGGCACCGAGGGCAGGGCCGAGGTGT
Organism: Isoptericola sp. NPDC055881; assembly: GCF_053615895.1. Classification (NCBI taxonomy): domain Bacteria; kingdom Bacillati; phylum Actinomycetota; class Actinomycetes; order Micrococcales; family Promicromonosporaceae; genus Isoptericola; species Isoptericola sp. NPDC055881. The sequence continues at coordinate 36,237 of NZ_JBSHCR010000021.1, read as the reverse complement.
CGCCGGACGCGCAATACACCGCGGTCCGCGGGCCCCTGACCCGGGCCAAGCTCGGTGCGTCCAAGGGCTTCGGCATCGACGTGCCCGAGGTCTACGGCGACCCCGCCCTGCTGCTCCCGCTGTACTACCGGCCGAAGGTGCCCGTCACGCACGAGTACGGGGTGGCGGTCCGGTGGAGCGAGCGCCGCTGGGCGCGGGCGACGTTCGGGCCAGGCGTGAAGCTCATCGACTTCGCGCGCGGGGACGTCGAGGCGGTCGTCCGCGAGCTCCTCTCGTGCCGGCGGATCGTCACGTCGTCCCTGCACGGGCTCATCGTCTCGGACGCCTACGGCATCCCCAACGCCTGGCTGGCCTCCGGCTCGCCGCGCGGCGGCGTGTTCAAGTTCTACGACTACTTCGCCTCGGTGGAGAAGTTCCGCAGCCCGCAGCGCTTCGACCTCGCCGCCGGTCCCGTCACCGGCGAGCGGCTGCGCGACTCGTTGGCGTTCGGTGCCGAACGGATCGAGTACGACTACCGTCCGCTGCTCGACGCGTCCCCGTTCCTGCGGCGCAGGACGAGCGCGCGTCCGCCGACGGCCGAGCCCGCTCCCGGGCTGCTGGCGGGTGCCCGCTCGTAACGGTCGGATTCAGCGGCCGGCGGCGTACCCCTGCGCGCCGCGCGGGTTCGCGGCCGCGCCCAGCACGCCGGTGGCGGGGTCGCGCGTGACGGCGCTGAGCCGCCCGAGCGCCCAGTCGCCGGCGAGCGTGAGCGCGTGGCCGCGCTCCGCCAGGCCGGCGAGGACGTCGGCGCCCAGCCGGTCCTCGACGACGGCGCCGCCGGGCGTCCAGGTGCGCGGCCAGAAGGAGCCGGGGGCGGACGTGGTGTGCAGGGCGGGGGCGTCGATCGCCTCCTGCGGGGTGTAGCCGCCGACCAGCACCCGGAGCAGGAACGCGAGCTGCCACTGGTCCTGCTGGTCGCCCCCGGGCGACCCGCACGCGAGCACGGGGGCGCCGTCGCGCAGGACGAGCGTGGGGGTGAGCGTCGTGCGCGGCCGCCGACCTGGCTCCAGGCGGGACGGCGACGCCTCGTCGAGCCACGTCATCTGCAGGCGAGTGCCGAGCGCGAACCCGAGGCCGGGAACCGTGGGGGAGGACTGCAGCCAGCCGCCCGACGGCGTCGCGCTGATCATGTTGCCCCAGCGGTCCACGACGTCCAGGTGGCACGTGTCGCCGCGGGTCGCGCCCGTGGCGTCCGTCTCCAGGCCGTCCCCGTTCAGCGGTGCGGTCCCCACGGCAGCCGGCACGACGACGGTCGGCTCGCCGATCCCGGCGGTCGCGCCGCCGGTCGGCGCGCCGGGGAGCGCGGCGGCGGGCACGTTCGTCGCGTAGGTGGTGCGCAGCGGGGGGACGGCGGGCGTCGGGCGGCCTGGCACGTCGCCGGGACGCACGTCGTGCGACGCACGGTCCCCGATCAGGGCCCGGCGCTCCGCGGCATACCCGGGGGAGAGCAGCACGTCGAGGGGCACCCCGCCGTCGTCGCCGCGCGGGTCGCCGCGCGGGTCTCCGTGCAGGTCTCCGTACCAGGTGTCGCGGTCGGCGAGCGCGAGCTTGAGCGCCTCCAGCACGGTGTGCGCGCCGAGCTCGGTCGACGGGTCGAGCCGCGCGTCGTCGAACCCGTCGAGGATGCGCAGCGCCTCCAGCAGGGCGGGGCCCTGCCCCCAGGCGGCGGTCTTGGCCACCGTGTACCCACGGAAGTCGATCGTCGCCGCGTCCTCGAAGGTGGCCTCGAACCCGGCGACGTCCGCGGCCGTGAGCACGCCGGCGTGGTCGCGGCCGTCGGCGTGGCGGTGGGGCGTGCGCACGAACTCCTCGACCGCCTGGCCGACGACGGTGCGCCACGCGGTACGGGCGGCGTCGACGGCGCCGCCCCGGTCGGCTCCGGTCGCGGCCGCGTCCCGCTCCGCCGTCGTGACCTGCTCGAGGACGGCGGCCAGCTCCGGGTTCGTGACGAGCTCGCCGGGCCGCGGGGCTCGTCCGTCCGGGAGCCAGCGCGCCGCGGAGGTGGGCCAGTGGTCGCGGAACAGCTCGGACACCCCGTCGATCGTGCGGCACACGGCGGCGAGCACCGGGTGGCCGTCGCGCGCGTAGCCGAGCGCGGGGGCGAGGACGTCCGCCACGGTCCAGGTGCCGTGGTCGCGCAGCAGCAGGAGCCAGGCGTCGACCGCGCCGGGCACCGCCGCGGCGAGCGCGCCCGAGCCGGGGACGAGGTCCAGTCCCTCCACGTCGCGGTAGTGCGCGATCGTGGCGCCCGCGGGTGCGGGGCCCTGCCCGACCAGCACGCGCGGCCGGCCGGGGTCGTCCGCCGTCGCGAGGATCGCCGTCAGGTCCCCGCCGGGCCCGTTGAGGTGCGGCTCCACCACGTGCAGCACGAACGCGCCGGCCACCGCCGCGTCGAAGGCGTTCCCGCCCCGTTCGAGCACGGACTGTGCGCTCGCGCTCGCGAGCCAGTGGGTGGAGGCGACCATCCCGAACGTGCCGCGCAGGTCGGGCCGCGTCGGGTGGGGGGTCGGGGGGACGAACGTCATCGGGCTTCCTCCGTGGTGTGTCCGAGGGCGGCGACGAGGAGCGTGAGCACGGCGCTGACGGCCACGCCCCACGCCAGGTGGACCTGCAGCAGCAGGGCGCCGACGGCGGCGCCCGCGCAGATGAGGGCGATCGCGGTGAGGCGTCGCCCGGCGTGCTTGCCGGAACCTCCGGCGAGCCGCGAGTCGGCCGCGAGGCCGGTGATGGTCGAGGTGACGACGACGGTCGTGACGTCCTTGACCGACAGGTGCCGCGCCGTCGCGGCCTGCGTGCCCATCGCGAGCGCGAGCAGCCCCGTGACGGTGAGCTGCACGGCGTGCGGCAGGTCGTCCTCGGCGACGACGAGCAGCACGGTGATGGCGGCCAGGAGCGTCCCCACCGTGGCGAGGAGCCCGGTGGTGCGGGCCGTCCAGCCCACCTGCACGGGCCGCAGCACCACGCCGGCCAGCGCGGCCCCGGCCATGAACGTGCCGAGGGCGAGCAGCGGACCCGTGACCGGCAGGTCGTCCCCGCCGGCCAGCGCCATCCCGAGGATCACGACGTTGCCCGTCATGTTCCCGGTGAAGACGCGGTCCAGGCCGAGGTAGCCGACCGCGTCGGCGATGCCGGTCGAGAACGTCAGGGCGAGCATGAGGACCAGGTGCAGCCGGTCGCGGTCGTGGCCGAGCGGACCGAGGAGGGGGCGGGGCACCATGTCACCGTACAGACCGCCACCGCCAGCACGAGGTAGTTCACGCCGAGCCGAGGTAGTAGCGCGAGCGCCGAGGTAGTAACGCGAGCGCCGAGGTAGTCGAGGTCGAGCCGAGGTAGTTCAGGCCGCGCCGAGGTAGTCGAGATGGAGCCGAGGTAGTAGCGCGAGCGCCGAGGTAGTCACGCGAGCGCCGAGGTAGTGCGCGTCCGGCTGGGCACGCACTACCTCGGCGGTTCGGTGACTACCTCGGCGGTTCGGTGACTACCTCGGCGGTCCGGTGACTACCTCGGCGGTTCGGTGACTACCTCGGCGGTTCGGTGACTACCTCGGCAGGTGGGTGACTACCTCGGCGAGGGGTCACTTCGCGGCGGAGCCGGCGGTGACCTGGTCGACGAAGTCCGGGTTCGCCTTGAGCCACGCGTCGACGGCGGCCTCCGGGTCGTCCTTGTACTGGTCGTCGTTGAACATGAGGTTCTCGAGCGAGAACAGCTGGTCGTCGTCGAGCGTGAAGTTCTTCAGCCAGCCGGCCAGCTCGGGGTAGCGGTCGGCGAAGTCGCCGGCGCCGTAGGTGTGGATCTGCTCCGCGTCGCCCATGACGCCCTCGGGGTCCTCGAGGTCGCGGATCGGGAACTCGTCGTAGGCCCAGTGCGGGCGCCACAGCGTGACGGCGATGTTGTCGCCCTTGTCGACGGCACCCTTGAGCTCGGCGAGCATCGCGGGGGTCGAGGAGATGGTGTAGTCGAGGTCCTCCAGCCCGTAGGTCGGGATGGCGTCCTCCTTGGTGACCTTGGTGAGGCCGGCGCCGGCCTCGATGCCCACCAGCTTGTTGCCGTAGTCGTCCGCGTACTTCGCCAGGTCGCCGATGGTCTTGGCAGGCGAGTCCTCGTTCACGGCGATGGTGAGCTTGGCGTCGTCGTACCAGGTGCCGAGGTCGGAGATGTCGTCGCCGAACTTCTCCACGTAGCTGGCGTGCGTCAGCGGCAGCCAGGTGTCGAAGAGCACGTCCATGTCGCCACCGGCGAGGCCGGTGAAGACCACGCCGATGTCGGCGGTCTTCGTCTCGACGTCGTAGCCCTTCTCGTCGAGCACCTTGGCCCAGAGGTTGGAGACGGCGATGCCCTCGTCCCAGCCGGACGGGATGCCGATCGTGATCTCCTTCTCGTCGCCCGAGCCGGTGCTCGAGCCGCCGTCGTCGTCCGACGCGCAGGCGGTGAGGGTGACGGCGAGGGCGAGGGTGCCGCCGACGGCGGCGGCGCGGCGGGTGTGTCGTCCGAGATTCATGGATGGTCCTTCCTGAAGGTGCCCGTGCGGCGCGGCCGCCGCACGGGCGAGGGGCGGGAGGGTCAGCGCGAGGCCTTGAGCGCCTTGGCGACCGGCGAGCGGTCCGCGAGGGCGGAGGTGACGCGGTCGAGGTAGATCGCGAGGAACACGACCGCGAGGCCGGCCTCGAAACCGAGGGCGATGTCGACGCTCGACAGGGCGCCCACGACGTCGCCGCCGAGGCCGCCCGCGCCGACCATGCCGGAGATCACGACCATCGACAGGGCCAGCATGATCACCTGGTTGACGCCCGCCATGATGGTGGGCATCGCCAGCGGGATCTGGATCTGGCGCAGGATGCGGCGGTCGGTGGAGCCGAACGCGCGGCCGGCCTCCACCACCTCGGAGTCGACCTGGCGGATGCCGAGCTCCGTGAACCGGACCCCGGGGGCCAGGGCGAACACGATGGTCGCGATGATGCCGGGCACGGGGCCGGTGAGGAAGATGACGACCGTCGGGATCAGGTAGACGAAGGCGGGCATCGTCTGCATGAAGTCGAGGATCGGCCGCACGACGCGCGAGACGTGCTCGTTGCGCGCCGACCAGATCCCGAGCGGGATGCCGATCAGGAGCGCCACGACCGACGCGAGCAGCACGAGCGCCAGGGAGTCCATGGCGTTGTCCCACTGGTCCATCGAGGCGATGAGCACGAAGCCGATCAGCGAGCCGAGAGCGAGCTTCCACCCGCGCGCCCAGAACGCGATCGCGGCGAGCACGAGGGCCACGACGAAGAACGGCGGGGTGCTGAGCACCCAGTCCAGACCGTCGTAGATCGTCTCGAAGAAGGTCTTGACGGCGTCGAAGAGCGGGTCGAAGGTGTCGGTGACCCAGTCGATCGCGGTCTCGATCCAGTCGCCGACCGGGATGCGGGGCACGAGGGTGTCGGTGGTGGCGGCGGCGATCATGCCGGGGCTCCTTCGGTCGTCCCGGCGGGTTCGTCGTCGGCCGGTGCCTGTCGCGACATCTCCTGCGTCTTCTCCGGCGTGGAGACGTTGCCGTTGTCGACGGCCTCCCCGGCCATGGCCTCGAGCAGCGTCACGCGCGGCACGACGCCGACGAGGCGACCCTCGTCGTCGACCACCGCGAGCGGCACGGCGGACTCCGCGGCCGGCGCGAACAGCTCGGCGATCGGAGTGTCCTGGTGCACCGACGTCACGTCGGCGTCGATGAGGCCGGCGAGCTTCTCGACGCCCTCCTTGGTGGCGCGCACGGCGTCGTCGGCGCGGACCAGGCCCTTGAGCACGCGGCGGCGGTCGACGGCGAACGCGCCCGACACCTCGGCCTCGCGCATCTCGCGAGCCGCCTGGCGGGGCCCTCCGCCGGCAGGCACCGTGAGGCGCGGGCGCTGCATGACGGTCGAGGCGGTGAGCACGCGCGCCCGGTCGACGTCCGCGACGAACTTCTCGACGTACGAGTTCGCCGGGTCGGACAGGATCTGCTCGGCCGTGCCGATCTGCACGATGCGGCCGTCGCGCATGACGGCGATCCGGTCGCCCAGGTGCATGGCCTCGTTGAGGTCGTGCGTGATGAAGACGATCGTCTTGCCGAGCTTCTCCTGGAGCTCCAGGAGCTGCTCCTGCATCTCGGAGCGGATGAGCGGGTCGAGGGCGCTGAACGCCTCGTCCATCAGCAGCACGTCCGTGTCGGCCGCGAGGGCGCGGGCCAGCCCGACGCGCTGGCGCATGCCGCCAGAGAGCTGGGAGGGCAGGGAGTCCTGCCAGCCGGAGAGGCCGACCAGGTCGAGCGCCTGCCGTGCCTTCTCCTGCCGCTCCGTCTTCCCGACGCCCTGGATCTCCAGGGGGTACGCGGCGTTGTCGAGCACCGTGCGGTGCGGCAGCAGCGCGAAGTGCTGGAAGACCATGCTCACCCGGGTGCGACGCAGCTCGCGCAGGCGCTTGCCGTCCACGGTCGCGAGGTTGGCGTCCCCGAGGAGGACGTCGCCCGCGGTCGGGGTCCACAGGCCGTTGAGCATGCGGATCAGCGTCGACTTCCCGGAGCCGGAGAGGCCCATGACGACGAAGATCTCGCCGGGGGCCACGTCGAAGGACGCGTCGATCACGGCGGCGGTCCCGTGGTTCTTGACCTCGTCACGCGTCGCGCCTGCCTGGAGGCGGCGCACCGCCTCGGCGGGCTTGGGACCGAAGACCTTGTAGACGCCTCGCACCGAGACCGCGGGGGTCACCGCGGGCGTCTCGGCGGGCGTTGTGGTGGTACTGCTGTCTCCCGACATACGGGCAGGGCTCGCCACCTTCCATCACGTTCGGATGTACCCACGGTTCGCCGGGCGGTGCGTCGAGCACCGGTCACGGGTTCCCGTGCTTCCGCGGTTCCGGTGGGCACAAGGGCATCAAGCACCCTCCTATGCCGACGGGTGCCGTGGCGAACCGAGAAGGTGCGTCCGATCTGCGGGGTTATTCCTTGTTGTCCTGGGGATTCACTGCCTTTTGGCTGGTCAGCACACTGCACTGATCGTTACCTGAATGTGATCTACAGCGTGACGCCCGTCACAATTCAGGCGCCAAGAGTGTGGCGCGGGCCACGATCCGGCAGGTCTGGCAGGAATGTCCCTGGTGAAGAGAGGACCAAAAAAACGCAAGATCTACGTCTATCACGGTCACGACCGGGGCGGGTTCGCGCCCGCCACGGCGGCGGCGCAGCACCGTCGCGGCCCGGGTGAAATCCGCTCCGGGAGCGGGTGAAAAAATTGCCCCGGGCGGGACCTGGTCCCCAGAAGGGTGCCCCGGGCCTCATACTCGGCGCAGCACCGCCAGAGCCCGCCCGACGCGCGCCGCGGCGACCGGCACTGACGCCGACGTGGCCCCGTGGCCGTGCCTCACCCTCGCCGGCCGACCCCTCGGCCGGCACGAGTCCCGGAGGACCCGTGGAACTTGTCCTGCCCGTCCGCGCGCGACACCGCGCGCGGACGACGGCGCTCGTCGCCGCCCTCTCCCTCGTGGTCGCGCCGCTGGTGGTCGCGCCCGCCGCGGTCGCCGCGACCGACCCCTCGCCCACCGGCCAGGTCGCCGTCGAGCAGCCCGAAGACCCGACGTCGCCCACCACCGCGACCGACGTCGTCGCGCCCGCACCCGAGCAGCTCACGCTGACGGGCACGCTGCGCGTCGGCGAGCAGGTCTCCGTGGACCCGCGAGCGGACCTCTGGACGCCCGCGGGCGCCGAGCTGGCCTACTCCTACCGCTGGCTCGCCGACGACCAGGAGCTCGCGGGGCAGGACGGCACCCTGGTCGTCCCTCCGGACGCCGTCGGACGGGTGCTGAGCGTCGAGATCACCGGGACGGCGCCTGACGGTGCCTCGTCCGCGTCGGTCGTCGTGCCGGCCGCCGCCGCCGTCGCGCCCGGCGTGATCACCCCCGGGGAGCTCGGGATCACCGGCGACCCTCGGGTCGGCGAGTCGCTCACCGCGGTGGCGGGGGCCTGGGCCCCGGCGGTCCAGCCCACGTTCGAGTGGCGCCGTGGTGACGTCGTCGTCAGCACGGGCGACACCTACGTGCCCGTCGTGGACGACCTCGGCAGCCCCCTCACCGTCGTCGCGAGCGGCACGGCCGAGGGCTACGAGCCCGCCACCGTCACGGCGACGACCGCCGCCGTGACGGCCGGGACGATCGCCGGCGACGCGCCGGCCCTGTCGGGCACGGTCCGCGTCGGCAGCCGCATCACGGTCGTGCCGGGGCAGTGGCCCGCCGACGCGACCCTCACCTACCGCTGGACCGTCGCGCGGGCGACCGGCACCGCGACCGTCGCGACCACGGCGTCCTACACGCCGACGGCGGACGACCGCGGCAGGCTCCTGACGGTCGCGGTCACCGGCACGCGCCCGGGCTACGAGACCACGCGGACCACCACGCCCGTGACCGTCGGGGCCGGCGTCCTCACCGCTCCCACGCCGACGCTGTCGGGCACCGTCCGTGTGGGCTCCAAGGTGACGGCCCACCGGGGCACCTGGACGTCCGGCACCGCCGTGACCTACCGCTGGTACGCCTCGGGCGCGGCGATCTCGGGGGCGACGGCGTCGACGTACACCCCCACCGCCGCCGTCAAGGGCAAGAACCTCACGGTCCGCGTCACCGGCACCAAGGCGGGCTACACCACGACGTACCGCACGAGCGCCGCCACCAGGGTCGCAGCCGGGGTCCTGACCGCGCCGCGGCCGAGGATCAGCGGCACCGTCCGCGTCGGCGCCAAGGTCTCTGTCGCGAAGGGGACCTGGAAGCCGTCGGCGTCCACCTACCGCTACCAGTGGCGGGTCAACGGCACGAAGATCCGGTGGGCGACGAGGTCGACCTACACGCTGCCGTCGAAGTACGCGGGCAAGAAGCTCACCGTGACCGTCACCGGGAGCCGCGCGGGCTACACGACGAGGTCGGTGACCAGCGCGGCGTCGACCGTGCTGCGGGTGTACTCGAAGACGTCCGCACCCAAGATCTCGGGCAGCGCACGCGTCGGCTCCACCCTCAAGGTGAGCAGCCGTGGCACGTGGACGCCGGCACCGTCGTCGTGGCGCTACCAGTGGCGGGCGAACGGCACGCCCATCAAGGGCGCCACGCGGTCGTCGATCAAGCTCGCGGGCGCACAGTACGGCAAGCGGATCTCCGTCACGATCAAGGGCGTCCGGTCGGGTTACTACCCCACCGCGCGCACCTCCGGGGCGACCGCACGCGTGACCGTGCCCGCACCGGTGCTGACCAAGAACGGCGTCTACAAGGTCGGCACCCAGATCAAGGCGGGCACGTACGTGGCGCCCGGGTCCTCGTCGGGCTGCGTGGTCAAGCGTCTCGACGGGTCCAAGAAGATGGTCTGGGCGGGGCTCACCTACGGGCAGACGATCGTGACCGTCCGGAGCACCGACAAGTACTTCTCCACCACCGGCTGCGGCACCTGGCGGCGGTACGCGGCCTACGGGGCGGTGCGGACGTCGACGCCCGCCGACGGCATCTACAAGGTCGGCACCGCCGGCGGCCAGCTGAAGCCCGGGCTCTACCGCACGGCCGGCCCGGCCTTCTCCGACGACGTCTGCTACGTCGCCGCGCTCAACGGCTTCGCCATGACGCACGCCGCGATCGACGAGTCCACCGAGTTCACCGGCGGCGGCTACTGGCGGGTCCTGCCCGGCGACGTCGGTTTCGAGGCGTACGGCTGCTCCTGGTGGCGCGTGTCGAACTGAGCGGGGGAGGGCGGCGCGCCGGCCGTGCCGGGAGCGCCGCCCTCCTGGGTGCGGCGAAGATCACCCGGGCCACACCGGGTGAAGTCGGGCGACGACGGATCAGGCACGGGCGGAGCGCTCACATACTTGACGCGCGACACCATCGCCCCGGCGGACGTCCCGTCGACGTCCGTCCGCCGGTCGGACCGGTGTCGTACACCGCACCTGCCGACCATCCGTCGGCGCACCCCAGGAGAAGCCCGTGAAGCAGACCTCGCCCGCGCGTCGTGGCGGCCGCCTCGCCGCGATCGTCACGACCGTGACGCTGCTGGCGGCACCGCTCGCCGTCGTCCCCGCCACGCTCGCTGCGCCGACGGCGGCCGCGGTCACCACCCAGGTGACGATCAAGAAGATCGGCACCAAGACCGCTCCGTACCAGAGGAAGGTGACCGTCCGGCCTCGCGTGTCCGCCACGGGCCACGTCTCCGTGAGGTCCAAGACGCTCACGGTGAAGAAGTCCGGCACGACGGTCGCCAAGAACAAGAAGGCCGTCGCGCTGAAGGCGGGCACCTACCGCGTGACGACGCGGGTCGCGTACAAGACGTACCGGCTCACGTCGTCGCGAGCGAAGGTCTGGTCCGCGACGAAGGTCAGGACGAAGACGCAGACCCTTCTCGTCAGGCAGGGCAAGAAGCCGTCGCGCACCACGCCCGTCAGCGAGTACAACTGCCCCAGCTGGGCGCCGATCAAGGGCAACCAGACGACGTCGCACTCGACGGACTGGATCTACCACGTGCCGGGCGGCCGGTACTACAAGGTGACGAAGCCGGAGGAGTGCTTCACCACCGAGGCCGCAGCGCGGAACGCGGGCTACCGCAAGTCCAAGCTCTGACGCTCGCGTCCCTCGTGCACGAGGCCGGCACCCTCGCGGGTGCCGGCCTCGCTGCGTCCCTGGCGCGCCGCGGACTACCCTGGGTGCTGGCCCGCCGTCGACGACGGCCGCGGAGCCACGCGCAGACGGGAGCCCCCAGCGCGACCGACATGAACCCGAGACGTCCAGGAGGGCGACCATGTCCACGACCGCTGAGGCACCCGGCACCACCGGCTTCGACGAGGCCCCCGGCCGCTACAAGGTGCGCTCCCTCGCCCTCGCGGAGGCAGGACGGCACCAGATCCGGCTCGCCGAGCACGAGATGCCCGGCCTGATGGCCCTGCGCGCCGAGTTCGGCGAGGAGCAGCCGCTGGCCGGTGCCCGCATCGCCGGCTCGCTGCACATGACGGTGCAGACCGCCGTCCTCATCGAGACGCTCGTGGCGCTCGGCGCCGAGGTCCGGTGGGCCAGCTGCAACATCTTCAGCACGCAGGACGAGGCCGCGGCCGCGATCGCCGTCGGCCCGCACGGCACCCCGGCCGACCCGCAGGGCGTGCCCGTCTTCGCCTGGAAGGGCGAGAGCCTCGAGGAGTACTGGGACTGCACCGAGCAGATCCTGGTGTGGCCGGGCACGCAGGACGGCACGGAGAACGGCCAGGGCGGCCCCAACCTGATCCTCGACGACGGTGGCGACGCCACGATGCTCGTGCACCTGGGGCTGCAGTACGAGCGCGCGGGCGTCGTGCCGCCCGACACGCTGCCTGGCGAGCCCGACCACACCCACGAGATGAACGTGGTGCGCGGCGTGCTGCGCCGGGCGCTCGAGTCCGACCCCCTGCGCTGGACGACGGTCGCGCAGAGCATCGGCGGCGTCACGGAGGAGACGACGACGGGCGTGCACCGGCTCTACCACCTCGCGGAGGCGGGCGAGCTGATCTTCCCGGCGATCAACGTGAACGACTCGGTGACGAAGTCCAAGTTCGACAACAAGTACGGCATCCGCCACTCGCTGCCGGACGGCATCAACCGCGCCACCGACATCCTCATCGGCGGCAAGGTCGCGTTCGTCTGCGGGTACGGCGACGTCGGCAAGGGCGCGGCGGAGGCGTTCCGCGGCCAGGGCGCCCGCGTCATCGTGTCCGAGGTGGACCCGATCTGCGCGCTGCAGGCCGCGATGGACGGCTTCCAGGTGGCGCGGCTCGACGACGTGGTCGGCGAGGTCGACTTCGTCATCACGACCACCGGGAACAAGGACGTCGTGCGCGTCGAGCACATGCTCGCGCTCAAGGACAAGGCCGTCGTCGGCAACATCGGGCACTTCGACAACGAGATCGACATGGCCGGGCTCGCGGCCGTGCCGGGCGTCGTGAAGACCGAGATCAAGCCGCAGGTGCACGAGTGGACGCTGCCCGCCGCGGACGGGCGCCGCGAGCGGTCGATCATCGTGCTGTCGGAGGGCCGCCTGCTCAACCTGGGCAACGCGACCGGCCACCCGTCGTTCGTCATGTCGAACTCGTTCGCCAACCAGGTGATCGGGCAGATCGAGCTGTTCGTCGACATGGCGCGCCCCGCCGACGAGCGCCAGTACGAGCGCCAGGTCTACCGCCTGCCCAAGGTGCTCGACGAGAAGGTCGCGCGCCTCCACCTCGACGCCCTCGGCGTGCGGCTCACCGAGCTGAGCAAGGAGCAGGCCGAGTACCTCGGCGTGCCGGTCGAGGGCCCGTACAAGGCGGACCACTACCGCTACTGACGGGCGCCCGTCCCGGCACGGGGGACATCCCCCGTGCCGGCGGGCGGCGGTCCGGGTACCGGTGCGGCGCCGTCGGCGGCAGGCTGGAAGCATGACCAGCATGACGTCCACCGACGGCCCCGCCCCGGAGACCGCCGCGCCCCGCACGACGGAGCAGGCTCCGGCGTCCCCGCGCGCCACGGCCGGCGCGCCGCCGTTCCTGCTCGCGCCCTTCGACGGCCGCACCTGGCGCGCCTACGGCTTCCTGTGGCTCGCGCTACTGCTGGCGCCGTTCGCGTTCACGTACGCGATCTTCACCGTGTCCTTCATGGCGGGCATCGCGGTCACGGTCGTGGGCCTGTTCGTGGCGGGCGGCGTGCTCGTCGGGGCGCGCGGCTGGGGCTCGATGTACCGCCGGATGGCGGTGCGCTATCTCGGCGTCGAGATCGCGGAGCCGGCGCCGCGCACGCCGCGCCGCGGCTTCTGGCGCCGCCTCGGCGGGATGCTCGGCGACGCGACGGCCTGGCGCGCCCTGCTGTACATGTTCCTCACGTTCCCGCTCGCGATCGTGTCGTTCGTCGTGAGCACGACGCTCCTCGCCGTCGCCCTCGGCGGGATGACCCACTGGTTCTGGTCGCGCTGGCTGCCGCTGCAGCAGGCGGGAGACGGCACCTGGCACCGGGGGGCGTCCTTCGGCACCGACTGGTTCGTGGACACGCCGTCGCGCCAGCTCCTGCTCGTGGCCGGCGGGGTGGTGCTGCTGTACCTCTGGCCGCAGGTGCAGTCCCTGTTCGCCGGCCTGTTCCGGCTGCTGGCGGTCGGCCTGCTCAGCCCCACGAAGGCCAGCATGCGGGTCGCCTACGCCGAGCGGGCCCGGGCGGTCACGGTCGAGGACGCGGACGAGCGCCTGCGCCGCATCGAGCGCGACCTGCACGACGGCACCCAGGCGCACCTGGTCGCCGTGGCCATGCAGATCGGCGAGGCGCGCGAGCTGCTGCGCGACGGTGCGAACGGCGTCGACACGGCCGAGCTCGCCGCCGTCCTGGAGACGGCGCACTCCAGCACGAAGGACACGTTGGCGGAGCTGCGGGAGCTCGCGCGAGGCATCCGTCCCCCCGCGCTGGACGCCGGGCTCGCCGTCGCCCTGGAGACCCTCGCCGCGCGCGCCGCCCTGCCCGTGCGTGTGCACGCCGTCGGGCTCGACGCGGCGAACCTACCGCCGAGCGTCACGGCCATCTCGTACTTCGCGGTGGCGGAGCTCGTCGCCAACGCGACCAAGCACGCCCGCGCCACCGGCGTGGACGTCGTCGCCGGCGTGGAGCCGGTCGCCGACGCCGCCACGGGTGCGGCGGTGCGCGCCCTCGTGCTGCGGGTGCACGACGACGGCGTGGGCGGTGCCGCCGTGCGCGCCCCGGACGCCTCGGGCCGTGGCAGCGGCCTCGCCGGCCTGACCGACCGCCTCTCCGGCGTGGACGGCACGCTCGCGGTGGTCAGTCCCGCGGGAGGGCCTACGGTGATCACCGTGACCATCCCGCTGCCTGCCCCGGCCCCCGCCCGATGACGGCCGACGGTCCCGCCGGGTCGCGCGGTCTGCGCGTCGTCGTCGCCGAGGACTCCGCCATCCTGCGCGACGGCCTCGTCGCGCTGCTGTCCCGCCGCGGGTTCGACGTCGTCGCGGCCGTGCCCGACGGCGACGCCCTGGTGCGCGAGGTGACGACGCTCGCCGCTGCGGGTGCGCTGCCCGACGTCCTCGTCGCGGACATCCGTATGCCCCCGTCCCACACGGACGAGGGCCTGCGTGCCGCGGAGGCCTTGCGGGCCGCCCACCCGGGGCTGCCGGTGCTGGTGTTCTCGCAGTGGGTCGAGACGCGCTACGCGTCGCGCCTGCTCGAGGGCGACCCGCGCGGGGTCGGCTACCTCCTCAAGGACCGGGTGGCCGACGTCGGGGACTTCGTCGCCGCCCTCGGGCGCGTGGCCGCGGGGGAGACCGTCCTGGACCCGGAGGTGGTGCGTCAGCTCATGGGCGCGCACCGCTCGCCGGAGGACGGTGTGGCGCGCCTGACGCCCCGCGAGAAGGAGGTGCTCGAGCTGATGGCGCAGGGCCGCTCCAACGGCGCCATCGCCGAGTCGCTGTTCCTGTCCTACGGGGCGGTGGAGAAGAACGTGGCCGCGATCTTCACGAAGCTCGACCTGGCGCAGGACTCGGCCGACCATCGGCGCGTGCGCGCCGTGCTGCGGTACCTCGGCGTCGACGCCTGACCGGCGACCTGTCAGAGCCAGGTGCGGGTATACCCCGCCCTGGCTCTGACAACGTGCGTGCGCGCCGACCTGTCAGAACCACGGGCGGCCATAGCAGGTCCTGGCTCTGACAACTCTGGGCGGGGGACGTCCCCCGCACCGACGCGGGGGAGACGCCGCGCGCGGCGGGGGTCAGGCCCATGTCGGACGACGTCGCAGGTCACGAGGCTGAGGGGGTCCCTCTCGCCGAGCCTCAGGAGCCACCGTGGCCGTCCTCGACGCCCCCGCCCCACCCGTCCCGACCGCGCCGCCGATCGCCACGCGGCCCCGTCCCGCCACGCCGGCCGCCCCGCTCCGGGCGCGCCGCCGCAGCACCCCGCGTGACCCGTTCGTCGACGTCGTCCGGGCGATCGGCACCGTCGGCGTGGTGCTGCTGCACTGGCTGATGGCGGAGGCGGCGTGGGACGGCCGCACGCTGCACGTCGGCAACGCCCTCGGCCACGGCGCCGGCTGGCTGGTGACCTGGCTCCAGCCGCTCGCCCTCCTCTTCTTCGCCGCCGGCGCCTCCGCCGGGTACCAGCGCGGCACGACGGCGACCGCCGGCCGTGGCTGGGCCGGCGCCGTCGTCGCCCGGCTGCGGGCGATCGCGCGGCCCGTCGGCGCGTTCGCCGGAGCGTGGGCGCTCGCGGTCGCCGCGCTGCTCGCCCTCGGCGTGCCCGACGACGCGGTCTGGCGGATGGCGCGGATGGCGCCGCAGCTGCTGTGGTTCCTCGGCGTGTGGGTGGTGCTCATGGCGCTGACGCCGCTGTTCCGGGCCGCGTGGGAGCGCTGGCGCTGGGGCGCGCTCGGCGCGGCCGTGGCGCTGCCGCTGGCCGTCGACGCGCTGCGTTTCGGCCTGCCGAACGACGTCACCGCCGGACTCGCCTGGGCCAACGTGCTCCTCGCGTGGGCGGCTCCGTACCTCGCCGGGGTCGCGTACGCCGCTGAACGCGGTGCCCCGCACCGCCCGGCGCACCCCCGCGGCCCTCGGGGCGGCCGGCTGCTGCTCGCCGCCGGCGCCGTCGCCGCCGTGGCCGGGATGGCCGTGCTCGTGGCGGTCGGCCCGTACCCGCCGAGCATGATCGGCATGCCCGGCGACAAGATCTCCAACCTCGGCCCGCCCACGGCACCCGTCGTCCTGCACGCCGTCGCGCAGGTCTGCCTCGTCCTGCTGTTCCGTGCGTCGCTGGTGCGCCGGGCCGGCACCGCTGCCGGTCAGCGCGTCGTCGGGGCGCTGGCGCGCCGGTCGATGACGGTCTACCTGTGGCACCTCACGGCGATGTTCGCCGTCGTCGGCGTCGCGCTCCTCGGCCTCGGGCAGCAGCTGCCGGTCGCCTGGGGCGCGGACTGGTGGGCGTCGCGGCCGGTCTGGTTCGCGGCCTTCCTGCTGACGCTGCTCGGGCTCGTGCGCCTCTTCGGCCGGTTCGAGGACCGCCCTCGCCGCTAGCTGTGGGTACGAAGAAGGTCAGAATTCGGCGACGAATTCTGACCTTCTTCGTACCCACAGCGACTCGGGGTCGGGTCAGCGGGGCGGGTCGGGGACGGCGTAGGGGAGGCGGTGCAGCGTGGCGGCGCGGGCCTCGGCCCGCTCCTGCTCCGCGCGCCCGCGCTCCAGCTCACGGTCGCGTCGTTCGTGCAGGACGGCGTGGAGGAAGGCCTCGGCGGGCGTCCCGAGCGGTGGCCCGGGCGCCACCAGCGGCTCGACGCGGCCCGCCAGCTCGTCGGCGAGGCTCGCCCGCGACGCCGGGGCGAGGCGCGGTGCACGGTCGAGGAACTGCCGGGCGGCGAGCGCCAGGCCGTCGGGCAGGCGTCGGATGTCGGCCGTGCGCGCCCACCCCGCGAGCTCGGGCGGCATCCCGAGCGGCACGGACCAGCCGCGCCCGCCGCGCACGCGGATGACGTAGGTGCCGGCCATCAGGTCACCCAGCCGCTTGCCGCGCGAGTTCGACAGCGACGCGATCATCGCGACGCTGCCGACCGTCAGCCACAGCTCGCCGATGCCCACCAGTGCGCGCACGAGCGCGTGCCGGAAGCGCACCGGCCCGCCGTCGTCGCGCACCACACGCAGTCCCGTGACCAGCTTGCCCAGGGACCTGCCGCGCGTCAGCGTCTCGACCGTCACCGGCAGCACGACCATCACCAGGACGGCCACGACCACGCCCGCGACGGCGGCCCACTGCTCGTCGATCTGGACGTCCTGGAGGGCGACCACCACGAGGAGGGCGATCCCGACGACCACGAGCGCCGTGAGGTCGAGCAGCGCCGCGAGCGCGCGGCTGACGAAGGACGCCGGGCGCGCGTCGAGCACCACGCCCTCGCCGATGACGATCCCGTCGTGCATGTGCATCTCCCGCTCGTTCGACCTGTCCCGTGTGGAAGGGTATCGACCGTGGACCTCGACGCCTTCACCGCCGTGCACAGCCCGCAGTGGGACCGGCTGCGGCAGCTCACCCGCAAGCGGCGGCTCGACGGCGCGGAGGCGGACGAGCTCGTGCGCCTCTACCAGGCGGTGGCCACCCACCTGTCCACGGTGCGGTCGGCCGCGCCGGACCCGGTGCTCGTCACCCGGCTGTCCGATCTGCTCAGCCGCGCCCGGGTCCGCGTCGCGGGCACGCACGAGCCGGCGTGGCGGGACGTCGTGCGGTTCGTCGTGGTGACCGTGCCCGCCGCCCTGTACCGGGTGCGGTGGTGGACCCTCGGCGTCGTCGTCGTGTGCCTCGCGCTCGCCCTCGTGGCCGGGTACCGCGTGGCCACCGACCCGGACGCCCTCGCGGCCATGGGCACGCCGGCGGAGCGGGAGGCGTACGTGCACGACGCGTTCGCCTCCTACTACGACCCGGGCGCGTCGTTCGCCGCCATGGTCTGGACCAACAACGCGTGGATCGCCGCGCAGTGCGTGGGCCTCGGCATCACCGGCGTGTGGCCGGCGTTCGTGCTGGTGCAGAACGCCGTCGGCGTGGGCGCCACGGGCGGGATGATGGCCGCCTACGGCGAGCTGGACCTGTTCCTGCAGCTCATCGCGCCGCACGGGCTGCTGGAGCTCACCGCGGTGTTCGTCGCCGGTGCGGCGGGGCTCAAGCTCTTCTGGACGGCGGTGTCGCCCGGGCCGCGGCCGCGCAGCGTCGCGCTCGGACAGGAGGGTCGCGCGCTCGTGACCGTCGCCGTCGGGCTGGCGGGGGCGCTCGCGGTGTCGGGGCTGATCGAGGGGTACGTCACCGGCTCCACGCTGCCGTGGTGGCTCAAGATCGCCGTCGGGGCGGTCGCGCTCGCCGCGTTCTGGGTCTACGTGGTCGTGCTGGGGCGCCGCGCCACGGCGGCGGGCCTCACCGGGGACCTCGATGCCGACCGTGCGGGCGAGGTCGTGCCGACCGCCGGCTGACCCGCGACGACCCGGTCAGAGCCGGCCGGCGGCCTTGAGCGCCAGGTAGGTGTCGGCGAGGCGGGGCGCGAGGTCGTCGGGGAGCGCCTCGACCACCTCCGCGCCGTGCTGCCGCAGCACCGCCGCGACGGCGGCGCGCTCCAGGTCCGCGCGGGCCGCTGCGGCGGCGTCGTACACGGCGGCCGACGACGACCGGTCGGCGCGCAGCCCGGCGGCGTCCGCGTCGGCGACCGCGGCCACGACCACCTGGTGCGTGCCCGACAGCCGGTCGACCACGGGGAGGAGCCCGGTCTCGACGGCTGCCGGGTCCAGCGACGTCAGCAGCACCACCAGGGAGCGCTGGGACACGCGCTGGCGCACCTGGCCGACGAGACCCGGCCAGTCCGTCTCCAGCAGCGCGGGCTCGACGACGGCGAGCGACTCGGCGAGCGCAGGCAGCAGCCGCGGGCCGGAGGCCCCGGCGACGCGGGCGCGCAGCGCGCGGTCGTAGGCAAGCACCTGGACCCGGTCGCCCGCGCGGTCGGTGAGCGCCGCGAGGAGCAGCGCCGCCTCGATGCTCGCCTCCAGCCTGGTCCCGCCGAGAGTGGGCGCGGGGTCCGGGACCTCGGCCGCTGGCGCGGCGGGGGCGTCGACCGGTGGGGCAGACGTCCCGATGCGTGCCGCAGACGTCCGGCCGGTGTCGAGCACGATCAGCACGCGCCGGTCGCGCTCCGGCCGCCACGTGCGCACGACGACGTCGCCGCGCCGCGCGGTGGCGCGCCAGTCGATCGAGCGCACGTCGTCACCCACCACGTACTCGCGCAGCGAGTCGAACTCCGTCCCCTCGCCGCGGACCTGGACCGCGGCCCGGCCGTCCATCTCGCGCAGGCGCGCCAGGCGGGAGGGCAGGTGGCGGCGGCTCGCGAACTCGGGCAGCACGCGCAGGTGCCCGGGCACGGGGATCGGGGCCTGCCGGGCGGCGACACGCAGCGGCCCGTACGACCGGATCGTCACGGCGCCGGCGGCGCGGTCCCCGCGCCGGGTGGGGTGCAGCGGGGTGCGCACGCGCCCGGACTCCCCGGCCGGGAGGTCGACCTCGTGCCTCGCCGAGCGCGCCTCCAGGGGCTCGCCCGCGGCGGCGCCCTCGGTCCGCACGACGGCGTCGGGGACGAGCGACGGCGGCCACGCGTCCCGGACCAGGGCGCGCAGGCGGCGCCGGCTCGTGTTGGTGAGGACGAGCTCGGAGCGGGTGGTGACGCCGAGCCGTACCGACCGCGGCACCCGGCGCTGGATCGCGACGGCGCGCGGTGAGGCGGCGAGCGCGACGTCGGCGGCGCACACCGCCACCACGACCAGCGTCCACACCACGACCGTCCCCGGCACGGGGAACAGGACCACCGGGACCACCCCGAGCGCCGCCAGGACGACGGCGCGCCACGTCAACGCCATGTCGGCTCGCCGCTCAGCGGGGGACGGGAACGGTCGCGAGCACGCTGGTGAGCACGCTCTCGGCGGTGACCCCTTCGAGCTCCGCCTCGGGCCGGAGCTGGACGCGGTGGCGCAGCGTGGGGTGCGCGAGCGCCTTGACGTCGTCGGGGGTGACGTACGAGCGCCCCGAGAGCCAGGCCCAGGCGCGGGACGTCGCGAGCAGCGCCGTGGCGCCGCGCGGCGACACCCCGAGCGACAGGGAGGGGGAGCGGCGGGTGGCTCGGCACAGGTCGACGGCGTAGCCGAGCACCTCGGGTGCGACCTGGACCTGGCGCACCTCGGCCCGGGCGGCGGCGAGCTCTGCGGACCCGGCGACGGGCCGGACGCCTGCCGCGTGCAGGTCCCGCGGGTCGAAGCCGGCGGCGTGCCGGGCGAGGACCTCGATCTCCTGCTCCCGCTCGGGCACCGGGAGCACCACCTTGAGCAGGAAGCGGTCCAGCTGGGCTTCCGGCAGCGGATAGGTGCCCTCCTGCTCGACCGGGTTCTGGGTCGCGATCACGAGGAACGGGTCGGGCAGCGGCCGGGGCGTGCCGTCCACGGAGACCTGGCGCTCCTCCATCGCCTCCAGCAGCGACGCCTGCGTCTTCGGGGGCGTGCGGTTGATCTCGTCCGCGAGCAGCAGGTTCGTGAAGACCGGGCCCTCGCGGAACGAGAACTGGGCGGTGCGAGCGTCGTACACCAGGGAGCCGGTGACGTCCCCGGGCATGAGGTCGGGGGTGAACTGGACACGCTTGGTGGACAGGTCCAGGGACTGCCCGAGCGCGCGCACCAGCAGCGTCTTCGCGACCCCGGGCACGCCCTCGAGCAGCACGTGGCCCGTGCACAGCAGGGCGATGAGCAGGCTCGTCACCGCGGAGTCCTGACCCACCACGGCCTTGCCCACCTCGGTGCGGACCCCCGCGAGCGCGGAGCGCAGCTCCACGGACGGCGCCACCGGAGCGGCAGGCGGAGCGGCAGGCGGGGCGGCAGGCGGGTCAGCCGCCGGGGTCTCGGCAGGCGCCGGGGACGGAGCCGGTGCAGGCGGGGCGACGGGTGCAGGTGTCGCGGTCGGCGGGACCGGGGCGGCCTGCGGGTTCTCGTCGGGGGTCGTCACGATCGGTGGACCTCGCTCTCCAGGGTGTCGAGCCGGCGCGCGAGCTCCGCCAGCGCGTCGTCGTCGGGGGGTGGGGGACCGTACAGCAGGTCGGCCACGTCGTGGGCGGACCGCCCGGTGGCGCGGGAGACGGCGTCGGTGAGGGACGTCGGGTCGGCGGACCGGGGGACACCCAGGCGGCGCGCGACGACGTCGGCGGTCGAGGCACGCAGGCCCGCGGCCGCGTGCCCGCGGGACCGCGCGCGCCGGTAGAGGCGGCCGCGGCCGCGCGTGGTCTCGGTGGCGCGCACGACGACGGGCAGCTCCTCGGCGACCAGCGGGCCGAGCCGCCGCGCGCGCCACACCGCGGCGACGACCACGACGAGCAGCGCCCACAGGCCGACGACGCCGGCCCAGGGCGGCAGCACGGACCCGGCGGACGGGGACGTGTCGCCGCTCGCGCTGGTGTCCAGAGGGTCGGGGACGAGCCACACCAGCTTCTCGTGCGCGCCGAGCAGACCCAGCGCGAGGGCCGCGTTCCCGTCCTCGAGGACCATGTCGTTGCGGACGAACGACGGGTCGTCGACGGCCGTGACGGTCCGGGTCCCGCCCGGCGTCGGGCGCTCGACCTGTGCGAGCGCGGCGCGGTCGTCGACGACCCAGCAGAGGGTGACGTCCCGCGTCGCGGTCGGGTCGGCCGCGAGCCCCGAGACGAGCTGCAGCGCGCCCGCTCGCTGGGCGACCGGGAGGTCGCACCCGGGCGCGAACGGGTAGCCCGAGGTGGCGGGGGCCTGCACGCGTCCCACGTCGCCGTCGGTGGCGGCGCCCACGAGGGTGTCGTCGGCGCCGAGCAGCACGAGGTCGGCCTCCACCCCGGCGAGGGCGTGGGCCTGCTCGGGCAGCAGCAACGACGGCGTCACGAGGAGGGTGGTGCCCGGCCCGGCGGCCGACACGGCATCGGCGACGTGCGTGACGTGCTCGACGTCGACCCCCTGGTCCCCGAGCACCTGCGCCACCGCGCGCGCGCCGCCGGGGCCGGGGTTGTCGGGGGAGTACGGGGTGCTCGAGGTGACGGGCCTGGTGACCGCGAGCACCGCGACCACGAGGAGGAGCACGCCGATCACCAGCACCGCCCAGCGCGCGCGTCGCCAGCGGCGGGCCGCACGGCTCCGGGCGGTCGTGCCGTCGCCCCTGACGACGGCCGGCGTGGTCGCGTCGGGGGTCTCGCGGGCGGCGTCCGCCGTCCCCGGTGCGGGCAGGTCCGTGCCGACGGTCATGGTGCGGGCACCCCGCTCGTCGGCACGGCGAGCGGCGCGGGCCGCAGGTCGCCCACGCGTGCGTCGAGGTCGCGCAGGCGCCGGTCGTCCTCCGGGCCGGCGGGGAGGGTGCCGTAGCAGACGTCGTCGAAGAGGCCGGCCGCGCGGTGCAGCTCCTCGGCCACCTCGGGCAGCCGGGACCCGGCGTCGTGCGAGGCCTCCTGCGCGGTGCGGCCCGGGCGTTCGTCGATCACGACACGCTCCTCGAGCGACCGCACCAGGGCGCGGAAGCGGTCCAGCACGGCGGCCGACCAGTCCCCGCGTGCGGCGGCCGCGTCCGCGTCGGCGCGCAGCTGGGCGGCGGTCCGGCCGTCGTCGTCGAGCACGACGGCGGAGCGCCGCCCCCGTCGCGTCAGGCGGACGGGTCCGGCCACCCACCAGGCGATCGCCGCGACGAGGACGACGACCACGACGACGACGAACGCGAGCGGGAACCGGCCCGTCCCGAGCGTCAGCCCGTCGAAGAGGTCGCTGAACCAGCGCAGCAGGCGTTCGAGGAGCGACGGCGAGGTCGAGTACTCGGAGCGCGACAGCTCTTCCAGGAGCCAGCGGTGCGCCGTCTCGCGGTCGGGGTCGACGGGCACGCCGACGGGCAGGTGGCCCGCGGCGACGGCCCCGGGCAGCACCGCCGACGCGCCGGTCACGCGAGCATGCCGGGCGGCGGCCCCGGCGGGGTGCCGGGGCGCCCGCCGTCGGGGGCCTGCGCCGCGGCGGCGAGCTGCACGTCCAGGCCCTCACGGCGCATGCGCACGTCGATGTACAGCAGCGCCACCACCGACGCCGTGAAGATCGTGGTGATGGCCGTGCTGATGATGATCGACAGGATGCTGGCCACGACCGTCGACGCGCCCATGACCTGGGTGCTCTCGCTCGTCCCGCCGATGGCGGCGGCGATGGCCGTGATGGGGTAGGTGATGAGGTTCGCGGCGATGCTGATGATGATCGACGCGAGCAGGTAGATGCCGAACAGGCGCCAGAACGACCCGCGGGTCAGGCGCCACGCGCGACCGATCGTGGAGCCCAGGCCGCGCCCTTCGAGCGCGAGCGCGGGGGCGACGAGACCGACCCGCACCCCGAGCCACACGAACGCCGCCACCAGCGCGAGGGCGAGCAGCGCGACGAGCCCGACGGTGCCGCCGACCGAGGAGTCGCCCAGGGCTGCCACGACGACGGCGATCACGACGACCCACGCACCGGCCAGCACGAGCGACGCGAGCGTGCGCAGCAGGGCCCAGCCGATCAGCACCCCGACGCGACCCCGCAGGCGGGTCCACACCTGACCGAGGGTCTGCTTGCGCCCGATCACCGACTGGCTCACGGACACCGTGAGGATGCCCTCGACCACCGGCTGCGCGAGGAGGATCGTCAGCCCGGTGCCGAGCCCCGTCGCCACGACCTGCGCGTACACGCTGTCCAGGCCCATCTCGGCGAGCTCGGGGTCGGTCTCCGCGAGGGACGAGAACGAGGAGGACAGGGAGGGCACGATGAGCTGCGCGACGAGCACGCCGAGCACCGTGGCGACCAGCAGCACGAGCGTCGCCGCGCCGAGCATCACCTTGGGGTTGTGCCGGATCGCCGAGAAGGCGCCGTCGTAGATCTCGCCGAGCGTCAGCGGCCGCAGCGGCACGATCCCCGGCTTCAGGGCCGCGGCGCCGTACGGGCCGGGCGCGCCGCCGGGCGGTCGGCCGTACTGCGGTCCGTACCCGCCCTGCCCGTACTGCCCGTACTGGGGTCCGCCCTGCCCCTGCGGGGGCACGGGGGGCTGCGGCGCGCGCTGGCCGTACCGCGGGGGCTCGGAGGCCTCGCCCCAGCCGGACGGCGGCGGGGGCTGGTCGGGCGTGGTCATCGCGGCCTCCCGGGCTGCAGGGCGGTCGGGTCGTCGACCGGCGGTGTCGACGGACGGGTGGGTGGTGCAGGACGTGCGGCCGGGCGTGACGCCGGTCGCACCGACCCTAGTACGCGGGGCGGGGCTCGCTCACGCGGCTCTCCACAGGAAGTCGCGCCGGACCTGGCATCATGGGCCCATGAAGTCCCGTGTCCTGGTGGTCGACGACGACACTGCGCTGTCGGAGATGATCGGCATCGTCCTGAAGTCCGAGGGCTTCGAGCCCACGTTCTGTGCCGACGGCGACGGCGCGCTCGTCGCGTTCCGCGACGAGCAGCCCGACCTCGTGCTCCTCGATCTCATGCTGCCCGGCAAGGACGGGATCGAGGTCGCCCGCGAGATCCGTGCCGAGTCGGGCGTGCCGATCATCATGCTGACGGCGAAGACGGACACGGTCGACATCGTCCTCGGCCTCGAGTCCGGCGCGGACGACTACGTGACCAAGCCCTTCAAGCCGAAGGAGCTCGTCGCACGCATCCGGGCGCGGCTGCGCCGCACGGACGAGCCCGGCCCGGAGCGCCTGCGCGTCGGCGACGTCGAGATCGACGTCACCGGGCACAACGTGGTGCGCGACGGCGAGCGCATCAGCCTCACCCCGCTCGAGTTCGACCTGCTCGTCGCCCTGGCCCGCAAGCCCTGGCAGGTCTTCACGCGCGAGGTGCTGCTGGAGAAGGTCTGGGGCTACCGGCACAGCGCCGACACGCGCCTGGTCAACGTGCACGTGCAGCGTCTGCGCTCGAAGGTCGAGCGCGACCCGGAGAACCCGACGGTCGTGCTGACCGTGCGGGGCGTGGGCTACAAGGCCGGTGCCCCGCGCTGAGCCCGCCGTGCGCCGCGTCCGCCGGACGTGGCGGCGGTGGCGCGCGTGGACCGTCTCGCGGACGCGGTACGTGGTCCGCCGCTGGCGGTCGTCGCTCCAGCTGCGGGTGGTGACGTCCGGCCTCGCGCTGGGCGTCGTGGCCGTCGCCCTGCTCGGCCTCTACCTGTCGGTCTCGATCCGCGACGGGCTCTTCGAGCAGCGCGTCGACCGCATCGAGCGCGAGAACGCCTCGATGACCGAGCAGGTGCGCACGTCCTTCTCGAACTCGCCGGCGACGTCGACCTCCGACCTGCAGCTCCTGCTGGCGCAGATGGTGCGGACCCTCGACGCGAGCGCCTCCAGCGCGCAGGACTTCCTCTTCCTCAACGCGCCGGACCAGTCCCAGCGGCTGGCCGACACGGGGACGCAGCCGGGCCTCAAGTCGATCATCAGCGAGAGCCTGCGCACCGCGACGCGTGCCACCGACGGCCAGGTGCTGCAGTCCGTGCAGATCCCCGGCGAGTACACGGACTCCGAGACGCCCGAGCCCGGTGTCGTCGTCGGGTCCACCGTCGAGGTCCCGTCCATCGGCACCTACGAGCTGTACGCCGTCTACTCGCTGCAGGCCGAGCAGGAGACCCTCTCGTTCGTGCAACGCACCCTCGGGGTCGGAGCCCTCGCGATCCTCGCGCTCCTCGGGGTCCTGACGTGGGTGGTGACGCGACAGACCGTCGCGCCGGTGCGGCGCGCGGCCACGGTCGCGTCCCGGCTGGCCGACGGCCATCTCGACGAGCGGCTCCCCGACGCCAAGGGCCAGGACGAGATGGCGACGCTCACCCGCACGTTCAACGAGATGGCCGCGAACCTCGAGGACCAGATCGCGCGGATGGAGGAGCTGTCGGCCGCGCAGCGTCGCTTCGTGTCGGACGTCTCGCACGAGCTGCGCACCCCGCTGACCACGATCCGGATGGCGGGCGAGGTCATCCACGCGTCGCGCGACGACCTGGACCCGGCCGCCCGTCGCTCGGCCGAGCTGCTGTACGCACAGCTGGACCGCTT
Organism: Isoptericola sp. NPDC055881; assembly: GCF_053615895.1. Taxonomy (NCBI): domain Bacteria; kingdom Bacillati; phylum Actinomycetota; class Actinomycetes; order Micrococcales; family Promicromonosporaceae; genus Isoptericola; species Isoptericola sp. NPDC055881. Next base: position 10,652 of record NZ_JBSHCR010000021.1, on the reverse strand, counting down.
CGAGGTGCTGCTCACCGACCTGCTGGAGATCAGCCGCTTCGACGCGGGCGCGGCGGTGCTGGACGTCGAGCAGCGCGACCTGCGCGACATCGTCACCTCGGTCGCGGACGCGTCGATGCCGCTCGCGGAGACCAAGCACGTCTTCCTGTCGGTGACGCTCCCGGACGAGCCGGCGACCGCCGACGTGGACCCGCGTCGCGTGGAGCGCATCGTGCGCAACCTGGTCGTGAACGCCGTCGAGCACGCCGAGGGCAAGCCCGTCGAGGTCACGGTGGGCTTCGACCACGCCGCGGTCGCGGTGGTGGTGCGCGACCACGGGGTAGGCCTGTCGCACGACGAGATCGAACGGGTCTTCCACCGCTTCTGGCGCGCCGACCCCGCCCGCGCGCGCACCACCGGCGGGACCGGCCTCGGCCTCGCGATCTCGCTCGAGGACGCCCGGCTGCACGCGGGCTGGCTCGAGGCGTGGGGGCGGCCCGGCGAGGGGGCGAGCTTCCGTCTCACGCTGCCGCGCCGTGCGGGGATCCGCCTGGAGCGCTCGCCGCTGCCGCTGGAGGGCCCCTCGAAGGGCGTGTCGGCGCCGCCCACCGGCCAGCTGCCGGTGGTGAACCCGCCCACCGGCCCCACGCCCACCGCCATCCCCGAGCTCGGGGTGGTCGACGTCGACGGCGTGGACATCGTCCACGCGCCCGTCCCGCAGCTCCGGCCGGACGACGAGGAGGACCGATGACGACCGCAGGAACCGCCCGTCGCCGCTCGCGCGCGGCCGCCAGCCTGGTCGCGGCCGTCGTCGTGCTCGTCGTGACGGTCGCGTGCGCGCGCATCCCGACCGACGGACCGGTGCGCGACGGCGACACCCAGCTGGAGAACCTCAGCGAGATCGGCTACATCCCCGCCGGGCCGACGGCCGGGTCCAGCCCCGACCAGATCGTGCAGGGCTTCCTCGGCGTCGCCCAGCTCGGCCCGACGTCGAGCACGTCCTTCGCGGTCGCGCAGGAGTACCTCACCGACCCGGCGTGGGAGGGGTGGGACCGGTACGCGCGGGTGCTCGTGCTGGCGGAGGACCCGCAGCTGGAGCCTGTGGACGTGCCCGAGGACGCCACGGAGGCGACCGTCACCGCATCCGTGCAGGTGGTCGCGACCCTCGACGACCGTGGCATGTACACCGAGGAGTCGAAGCCGTACACGTACGACGTGGACTTCGGGCTCACCCGGGCAGCAGGGGGCGAGTGGCGCATCTCCCAGCTCGAGGACGGCCTGATGCTGCCGTCGGCGTTCTTCAGCCAGGCGTTCCACCCCACGACGCTCTACTTCCCGACCCCCGACCTCACGTGGTGGGTGCCGGACGTGCGCTGGTTCCCGCGGCAGACGTGGCGCACCGACGCGACCAGCGAGATCCTGGCCGGCCCGCCCGAGTGGCTCCAGGACTCCACGACGACCGTCATCCCCGAGGGCACCGCTCTCGCGATCGACGCGGTGACGGTGACCGACGACGGCACCATCGAGGTCAGCCTCACCTCCACCATCGCGCAGGCCAGCGCCGAGGACCGCTCGCTCGCCGTCGCGCAGCTGCAGGCCACGCTCGCCGAGGGGGACGGGCGCACCGTCGCCCTGTCGGAGGGCAACACCCCCCTCACCACGACCGGCACCACCACGCTGTCCATGCCGCGGACGAACGGGGACGCGCTCGCCGTCACCGACGGCCACCTGGCACGCGTCGTCGGACGTGAGCTGACCGGGCTCACGCAGCCGGTGTCGCTCGCCGGCGTCACCCCCACGGCGCTCGCGATGGGCTCGGACGACGATCCCGTCGTGGTGCGCGACGACGCCCAGGGCATCGTCCGCATGTCCGGCGACGGCGCCCCGTCCGTCCTCATCCCCGGCGGTGGCCTGGTCCCCCCGTCGGTCGACCGGTTCGACGCGGTGTGGAGCGCGCGAGGTTCCCGGATCACGATCGCGCTCGCCTCGGGCGCCGTGCGCACGCTGGACGTGGACTGGCTCTCGTCGCGCACCGTCGAGTCGGTGCGGGTGTCTCCGGAGGGCGCACGGGTGGCCGTCGTGAGCTCCGGGCCCAGCGGGCGCCTCGTGCACGTCGCGGGCGTGGTGCGCGACGCCGACAACGTCCCGACCGGGCTCTCGGCGCCCGTGCAGGTGGGTGCCTCGGTCCGGCAGGTCACGCAGGCCGTCTGGCAGGACGAGGCGACCCTCGCGCTCGTCGGCCGGGAGTCGGACGGCGACGGCGCGGTGTTCCAGGCCGGCGTGGGCGGGCTGTCCGGGCAGGGCGGCCTGTCGCGGGCGCTTGCCGGGGTCACCGACCCGCGCTGGGTGACCGCGTCCGTGGGCACCGGTGCGGTGCTCGCCATCGACGGTGACGGCACGCTCTACTCGCGCCAGACCTCCGCGCTCTGGTCGATGGTGTCCGACGACGTCGACCTGGTGGCCTACCCCGGCTGACAGGACGGTGCTGCGTCGCGGGCGGCGTGGACGCTGCCCCCAGGTCGGCGTCGTCCCCAGACGGGCGACGGGTCGTGTCCCCCGGGTGCCCGCACCACGGACGCTGGAGGCATGAGCCCGCCGTCCGCCGCCCTGTCGCAGCTTCCTGGTCCCCGCGCGGACGCCGTCGTCCCCGCGTGGCTGCGCGAGCTGGCCCGGCTGGTCGTCCCGGTGTCGTGCCCCGGCTGCGGCACCCTCGACGTCCCCTGGTGCGCGGCCTGCGGGACGCTGCTGGACGGCACGCCCGAGCGGGCAGAGGCGTCCGCGCCGCGCCTCGACCGCCTGGACGGGGTGTCTCCGCTGCCGGTCTGGGCGCTCGCCGCGTACGCCGGCCCGGTGCGGGAGCTCGTGGTCGCGTGGAAGGACCGCGACCGCACGGACCTCGACCGGCTGCTCGCCCCGCGCGTCCGAGCCGCGGCCCGTGGGGTCGCCGCCCAGGTCGCCGCCGCTGCCGGCGGCGGCCCCGTGCTCGTGGTCGGCGCCCCGTCCGCACCGGCCTCCCGGCGGGCGCGCGGGCGCGACCACGTCCAGGTCCTCGCCCGGGCGGCGGCAGCCGGCCTGCACGACGCCGGGATGCCGGCGGTCGCCGTGCCGGCGCTGCGCCGCCGCGGCCGAGGGCGGGACCAGGTGGGCCTCGGCGCGCGCGCCCGGGCGCGGAACCTCCACGGCATGCTGACCGTGCGCCGCGCCGTGCTCGAGCGGTACGGCGGGAGCCCGGCACCGGTCCTCCTCGTCGACGACGTCCTCACCACCGGCTCCACCCTGGCGGCCGCGGAGCGGGCGCTCGAGAGCGTCGGCGCGGCGGTGGTCGCCGCCCTGGTCGTGGCCGCGACACCGCCGCCCGGGTCCGTCGCTGGACCGGCCCGGGGTCTCCCCGCGCCCCCGGTATACCTCGTGGGCGGGAGGGGTTAGCCTGAGGGTCCCACGCGGGTGAACAGCCCCGAGACCTCGGTCCGGGACGTTTTTCCGTGCGACCCACGAGCGGTCCGGACCGAGCGTCCGGCGACCCGGGAGGTGGTGCCGAACACGGCGCCCCACGGGGTGCCCAGACCGGAATTCGGGGCCGCTCGCGAGGTGGCCTCACGACGAAGTGGAGCAACACGATGGAGATCGTCGTCGTCGGCAGGCACACGGAGGTGGCGGACAGGTTCCGCCGTCACGTGGAGGACAAGCTGAACAAGGTGACCCAGCTCGCACCGGCTGCACGCCGGGTGGACGTGGAGGTGACCCGGGAGAACAACCCGAGGCTCTCCGAGGTCCGCGAGCGCGTGGAGCTGACCGTGCGCGACAAGGGTCCCGTGATCCGCGCGGAAGCCGCAGCGGACGACCGGTTCGGCGCCCTCGACATCGCGTTGGACAAGCTGACGGAGAGGTTGCGCCGCGCGCGCGACCGCCGCAAGGACCACCGCCGCCGTGCCAACGACGTCCTCCCGGCCGTCGACGTCCGCACCTACGACCAGGTCGCGGCGACCGAGACGGTCGCGCCCACGCCGGCGCCCGTCGCTCTGGCCGAGCCCGGCGACGCCATCGAGCAGCAGCTCGGCGACTCGCCGGTCGTCATCCGGCGCAAGCTGCACCACGCCGAGCCCATGACTGTGGACGACGCGGTCTACCAGATGGAGATGGTGGGGCACGACTTCTTCCTCTTCATCGACAAGGAGACCGCTCGCCCCTCGGCCGTCTACCGGCGTCGGGGCTGGACCTACGGCGTCATCGAGCTCGACTCCAAGGTCGGCGGGGTGGAACCGGTCACCGAGCTGACGTGACGCCCTAGCCGGATCTCGGTGTGGTCCGGAGCCGGTCGAGGCCTTCGTCGCGCGGACGGATACGTCCCCGCGACGAACGCCTCGACCGGCTCTCCCATGCACGCCTGCCCAGGTCGTGGTCGCCCCGCCAGCGTGCTCGTGGGGAATGGGTAGTGAGAAGGGTGGGCACGAGGACGTGTCCTGTCGGTGGGGGTCGGCAGGATGGGCGGGTGGACTCCCTCTCGCTCGCGCAGGCTCGTCGCGTCGCCCTCGGGGCCCAGGGGCTGCACCGGCCGCGACCGGACCCGGCGACCGGTCCCGACGGCGTCGGCGGCGTGACGATGCGCCGGGCGATGGCGACCGTGGACCGGCTCAACCTGCTGCAGATCGACTCCGTGAACGTCCTGGCGCGGGCGCACCTGGTGCCGCTGTACTCACGGCTCGGGCCGTACGACGTGGGGCTGCTCGACCGGGCCGCGGGCAAGGCGCCCCGCCGGCTCGTCGAGACCTGGGCGCACGTCGCGTCCTACGTGCCCGCCGAGACGTACCCGCTGCTCGAGTGGCGTCGGCGCAACTACCTCGACGAGGCGTGGGGGACGATCGCCGGTGCGCCGCTGGCGCACGCCGCGGAGCTCGACCTCGTGCGGCGGATGGTCGCCGAGCGCGGCCCCGTGACGGCGCGCGAGATCCACGACGAGCTGGTCGCGACCGGGCGGTCCGGTCCGCGCTCGCGCGAGGAGTGGGGCTGGAACTGGACGATGGCCAAGCGCTGCCTCGAGTTCCTGTTCTTCACCGGCGAGGTCATGTCCGCCCGGCGGAACACGGCGTTCGAGCGCTGCTACGACCTCCCCGAGCGGGTGCTGCCCGCCGCGGTGCGCGCGGCGACTCCCGTCCCGGACGACGAGGCGGTGCGCCGGCTGCTCGAGCTCGGGGCGCGGGCGCACGGCGTCGGCACCCTCCGCTGCTTCGCCGACTACTTCCGTCTGCGCGGGCCCGCCGTGCGCCGCGCGCACGCCGAGCTCGTCGAGGACGGCGTCCTGGAGCCCGTCGAGGTGCGCGGCTGGGGCGAGCGCACCTTCCGGCACCGCGACGCGCGGCTGCCACGCCGTGCCGAGGCCCGCACGCTGCTCAGCCCGTTCGACCCGCTGGTGTGGGAGCGGCGCCGGCTCGAGGCGCTCTTCGACGTGTACTACCGGATCGAGATCTACGTGCCCGCGCCGAAGCGGGTGCTCGGTTACTACGTGCTGCCGTTCCTCGACGGGGACGCGATCACCGCGTTCGTCGACCTCAAGGCCGACCGGCAGGCCGGGGTGCTGCGGGTGCAGTCCGCGCACCCCACCGCCCACGCCGGGCCCGGCACCGCCGCCGCCCTCGGTGCCGAGCTGGCCGTCCTCGCGGGGTGGCTCGGTCTGGAGACCACCGCGGTGACGCCCGCCGGGGAGCTCGCGCCCGCGCTCGCGGACGTGGTGCGCGCGGCCTGACCCGGCGCCACGTCGGCGGCGCTGGTAGGACGCTCGTAGGATCGGCGCACCACGACGTCGCGGCGCCGGCGTCGGGCTCGGATCGGGACCACGTCAGGAGCGCTGATGGCCACGGCCGTGCTGTACCTCGCCGCCGCGCTCGTGGGCGGGCTGGCGGCAACCCTGCTGCGCCTCCCGCCGCTGGTGGGGTTTCTCGCAGCCGGGTTCGCGCTGGGGGCCACCGGTGCACCCGAGCTCCCCGGGCTGGAGACGGTCGCGGAGCTCGGGGTGGCGCTGCTGCTGTTCGCCATCGGGCTGAAGCTCGACGTCCGGTCCCTGCTGCGCCCCGAGATCTGGCTCACCACCCTCGTGCACCTGGTCCTGACCGTCGCGGTGGCCGTCGGCTTCCTCGGCCTGCTCGCCGTGGTCGGCCTCCGGCTGCTCGCCGACGAGTCGTTCGGCTCGCTCGCCCTGGTGGGCCTCGCGCTGTCGTTCTCCTCGACGGTGTTCGTGGTCAAGGTGCTGGAGGACCGCTCGGACGCGACCGCGCTCTACGGACGCATCGCCGTCGGCGTGCTCGTGGTGCAGGACGTCGTCGCCGTCGTCTTCCTCGCCGTGTCCACCGGCGAGCCCCCGAGCCCGTGGGCCTTCGCCCTGCTCGCCCTCGTGCCGGGCGCGTGGGTGCTGCGCCGGGTGTGGGACCGAGCCGGCCACGGCGAGCTCCAGGCGTTGTTCGGCGCGTTCGTCGCCCTCGTGCCCGGCTTCTGGCTCTTCGAGCTGGCAGGCCTGTCGGGGGACCTGGGCGCGCTCGTGATGGGAGCGCTGCTCGCGGGGCACCCGCAGGCGACCGAGCTGTCCCGCTCGTTGTTGACGGTGAAGGACCTGGCGCTCGTCGCCTTCTTCCTGCAGATCGGGCTGCACGGCATGCCCGCGCCGGTCGACGTGGCGATCGCGCTCCTGCTGCTGCTCATGCTGCCCCTCCAGGTAGCCGTGTACGCCCTGCTCCTGTGGCTGATGCGCCTGCGGCGGCGCACGTCGTTCCTCGCCGGGCTCGCGCTGGGCAACTTCTCCGAGTTCGGCATCATCGTCGTGGCGTTCGGCGCGACGTCCGGCCTGCTCGACGAGGAGTGGACGGTGATCGTCTCGCTCGCGGTCGCCGCCAGCTTCGTCGTCTCCGCGATCGTCAACCGGCGGGGCGTCGAGCTGGCCACCCGGCTCACCACCCTCCTGCCGCGCCGTGCCGCAGACAAGCTGCACCCGGACGACCGGCCGGTCGACATCGGCCGGGCCGACGCCGTGGTGCTCGGCCTCGGCCGTGTGGGCTCGGCCACGTACCGCCGGCTGCGCGACGTCCACGGCCTGTCCGTCATGGGGGTGGAGCACGACCGGACGCGGGTGGCCGCGCTGCTGGACGAGGGGATCGCCGTCGTGCCCGCCGACGCCACGGACACCGAGTTCTGGGCGCGGGTCAAGAGTGCCGGCCGGGTGCGCCTCGCCGTGCTCGCCATGCCCTTCCACAAGGCGAACCTCATCGCGCTCGCGCGGCTGCGGGCGGCGGGCTTCGACGGCCGGGTGGCGGCGATCGCGCGGTACGACGCGGACGCCGTCGAGCTGCGCCGGCACGGGGCCGACGCGGTCTTCCACCTGTACGGGGCTGCGGGCGCGGAGCTGGCCGACCGTGCGGCCGCCGACCTCGCTCCCGGGTCGGACGCCGAGCGCGAGACGCTGTGAGCGGGCGAACGGCCCCGTCTCCCCGGCGCGCCGGGGCCAGACGCCCGCCCACAGCGTCTCGGAGGAGGCGGGTCGCCGTTCGTCCGTCGCGAACCCGCACCGCTATCTCAGGTGATCGGCCTAGGATGGCTCCGGTGTGACCCAGGTGACGGCGCGGACGAGCGATCCTCTGCCACCCGTCGTCCGTCGGTCGCGCCGCACGGTCCCGGACAACCCCGGGGCGCCACCGACCCTGGAGTACTGCGTGCCTGCGATCCTCGAGAAGGTCCTGCGTTTTGGCGAGGGCCGAATTCTCAAGAAGCTCACCAGCCTGGCCGAGCAGGTCAACCGGCTCGAGCCCAGCTTCGAGGAGCTGAGCGACGCCGAGCTGCACGAGGAGACCGACCGGTTCAAGGAGCGGCTCGCGCACGGGGCGAGCCTCGACGAGCTGCTCCCGGAGGCGTTCGCCGCCGTCCGCGAGGCCGCACGCCGGACCCTGGGGCAGCGGCACTTCGACGTGCAGCTCATGGGCGGCGCCGCCCTGCACCTCGGCAACATCGCCGAGATGAAGACCGGTGAGGGCAAGACGCTGGTCGCGACGACCGCCGCCTACCTCAACGCGCTCGAGGGCAAGGGCGTGCACGTCATCACGACCAACGACTTCCTCGCGAAGTACCAGGGCGACCTCATGGGTCGCGTCTACCGCTTCCTCGGCATGACCACGGGCGTCATCATCTCCGGCCAGTCGCCCGAGGAGCGCCGCCGGCAGTACGCGGCCGACATCACCTACGGGACGAACAACGAGTTCGGCTTCGACTACCTGCGCGACAACATGGCGTGGTCGCCGGACGACCTGGTCCAGCGCGGGCACCACTTCGCCATCGTCGACGAGGTGGACTCGATCCTCATCGACGAGGCCCGCACGCCGCTCATCATCTCGGGCCCCGCCTCGGGCGACGCCAACCGGTGGTACACCGAGTTCGCGAAGGTCGTCCGCCGCCTGACGGTCGACGTCGACTACGAGGTCGACGAGAAGAAGAAGACGGTCGGCGTGCTCGAGCCCGGCATCGAGAAGATCGAGGACTACCTCGGGATCGACAACCTCTACGAGTCGCTCAACACGCCGCTGATCGGATTCCTCAACAACGCCATCAAGGCGAAGGAGCTGTTCAAGCGCGACAAGGACTACGTCGTGCTGAACGGCGAGGTCATGATCGTCGACGAGCACACCGGCCGTATCCTCGCCGGCCGCCGCTACAACGAGGGCATGCACCAGGCCATCGAGGCCAAGGAGGGCGTGCAGATCAAGGCGGAGAACCAGACGCTCGCCACGATCACGCTGCAGAACTACTTCCGGCTCTACGCCAAGCTCTCCGGGATGACCGGTACGGCCGAGACCGAGGCCGCCGAGTTCCAGGGCACGTACAAGCTCGGCGTCGTGCCCATCCCGACCAACCGGCCGATGGTGCGCATGGACCAGGCCGACCTCGTCTACAAGAACGAGGAGGGCAAGTTCAACGCCGTCGTCGAGGACATCGTCGAGCGGCACGCCAAGGGCCAGCCGGTGCTGGTCGGCACCACGAGCGTCGAGAAGTCGGAGCTGCTCTCTGGCCTGCTCAAGCGGGCCGGCGTCCCGCACAGCGTGCTGAACGCGAAGGAGCACGAGCGCGAGGCGTCCGTCGTCGCGCAGGCGGGCCGCAAGGGCGCCGTCACCGTCGCGACCAACATGGCCGGCCGCGGTACCGACATCATGCTCGGCGGCAACGCCGAGTTCCTGGCTGTCACCGAGATGGCCGAGCGCGGGCTCGACGCCGCCGAGGACCCGGAGGCGTACGAGGCCGCCTGGCCCGACGTCCTCGAGAAGGCCAAGGAGGCCGTGAGCACGGAGCACGAGGAGGTCACCGACCTCGGCGGCCTGTACGTGCTCGGCACGGAGCGCCACGAGTCGCGCCGCATCGACAACCAGCTGCGTGGTCGGTCCGGGCGTCAGGGCGACCCGGGCGAGTCCCGGTTCTACCTGTCGATGCAGGACGACCTGATGCGCCTGTTCAACTCGGGTCTCGCGTCGTCCATGATGGACCGCGCCGGGTTCCCCGACGACATGCCGCTCGAGTCGAAGATGGTGACCCGCGGCATCCAGAGCGCCCAGTCGCAGGTCGAGGCCCGCAACTTCGAGATCCGCAAGAACGTGCTCAAGTACGACGACGTGCTGTCCCGGCAGCGTTCCGTCATCTACGCCGAGCGCAAGCGGGTCCTGGAGGGCGAGGACCTCGAGGACCAGGTGCAGCACTTCCTCACGGACGTCGTGACGGCGTACGTCGAGGGGGCCACCTCCGAGGGCAACCCGGAGGCGTGGGACCTGGACGCGCTGTGGACCGCGCTGAAGTCGGTCTACCCGGTCACGATCACGCCTGAGGACGTGGTCGAGGAGGCCGGCGGCGTCGGCCGGCTCACGCACGAGATGATCCTCGAGGAGCTGCTCTCGGACGCCCGCGTGGCGTACGAGGCGCGCGAGGAGTCCCTCGGCGAGGCCGCGATGCGCCAGCTCGAGCGGCGCGTGGTGCTCTCCGTCCTGGACCGCAAGTGGCGCGAGCACCTGTACGAGATGGACTACCTCAAGGAGGGCATCGGGCTGCGCGCGATGGCGCAGCGCGACCCGCTGGTCGAGTACCAGCGGGAGGGCTTCCTGCTCTTCCAGGCCATGACCGAGGCCATCAAGGAGGAGTCCGTCGGGTTCTTGTTCAACCTCGAGGTGCAGGTGCAGCAGCCTGGCGCGCAGGGTGGGCCCGTGATCTCTGCCGCGAGCGCGGCGGCAGCCGCGCAGTCCGGCGCCGGCCAGCTGGTCGGTGCCGGCGCCGCCGAGGCGTCCCCCGTGGTGGAGGCGGCGCCGGTCGCCGAGCCCGAGGCGCCTGCGGAGCCCGAGGCGGCCCCGGAGCCTGCTGCGGCCGAGGCCGAGCCGGTGCTCGTGGCCAAGGGTCTCGAGGCACCCGCCCCGCAGCGGCTGTCCTACTCCGCGCCCAGCGAGGACGGCTCGACCACGACGACGGGTGGCGCCACGCGCCGGTCGCGCCGCGAGCTGCACGGCGAGGCGACCGCGGCCACCGGCGACGGGCGGACGTTCCCGGGCACCCCCCGCAACGCCCAGTGCCCCTGCGGCTCGGGCAAGAAGTACAAGGTGTGCCACGGCATCAACGAGTGAGCCGCTCGACCTGAGACGCCGGAGCCCCGGCCCGCACCTGCGGGC
>NZ_JBSHCR010000020.1:0-64558 GCF_053615895.1 Isoptericola sp. NPDC055881 | reverse complement strand
CCGCGGGCCGCGGGGGGCCCCCCGGCCGCCTCTCCGCCGTTTTGGGGCCCGGCGGGCGGCCACCCGGCGGGGGCCGGCCCCGCCACCCCGCACGTCCCTTCCGCCCGGCGCCCCGACCGGGGCCGGGCGGATCTCGAACCAGCACGGAGGACCCCCATGGCGAACTACACCGCCGCTGACATCAAGGCGCTGCGCGAGCGCACCGGTGCCGGCATGCTCGACGTCAAGAAGGCGCTCGACGAGGCCGGCGGCGACGCCGAGCAGGCGATCGAGATCATCCGCAAGAAGGGCCTGGCCCGTGCGGCCAAGCGCGAGGGCAACGCGACCACCGAGGGCCTCGTCGCCGTCAAGGTCGAGGACTCGGCCGCCGGCCAGGTCGCCACGATGATCGAGCTCGACGCCGAGACGGACTTCGTCGTCAAGAACGAGAAGTTCATCGCGCTGGCCGAGGCCGTGCTCGAGGCCGCCGCCGCCGCGGGTGCCACGGACGCCGAGTCGGCGCTCGCCGCCCCGGCCGCCGAGGGCACCGTCGGCGACACGATCGCCGCCCAGGGCGCGACCATGGGCGAGAAGGTCGTGCTGCGCCGCGTGGCCCGCCTCGAGGCCCCGAAGGTCACGACCTACCTGCACAAGACGGCCAAGGACCTGCCGCCGTCGATCGGCGTGCTCGTCGCCACCGACGACGCGGCCGAGCCCGTCGCCAAGGACGTCGCGCAGCACATCGCCGCCCTGGCCCCGCGGTACCTGTCCCGCGAGGACGTCCCGGCGGACGTCGTCGAGAAGGAGCGCGAGATCGCACGCGAGGTCTCGATCGCCGAGGGCAAGCCCGAGGCCGCGCTGCCGAAGATCGTCGAGGGTCGCCTGAACGGCTTCTTCAAGGACGCCGTGCTCGTGGACCAGCCCCTGGCGAAGGACACGAAGACGACGGTCGCCAAGCACGTCGCCACCACCGGTGGCAACCTGCTGGGCTTCGTCCGCTTCCGCGTCGGCAGCTGACACCCGCCAGCGTCCAGGCCCGACCGCACCGCGCGCGGTGCGGTCGGGCCTGTCGCATACCCGCCCGCGCCGCCTGACGGGGCGGGATCCGCCGTCCGGTGCCAGGATCGCGGAGGATGACCACCACGGCACGCGGAACAGACCGAGAGAGCGACGGTGACGCACGTGACCGAGACCAACCAGACCACCCCGACCGCGACCGCGGGGGAGATCGTGCCCGCGCGCCGGGTGCTGCTGAAGCTCTCCGGCGAGACCTTCGGCGGCGGCAGCGTCGGCCTCGCGACCGACGTCGTGCGCCGTATCGCCCAGGAGATCGGCGAGGCCGTGCGCCAGGGCGTGCAGGTCGCGATCGTCTCCGGCGGCGGGAACTTCTTCCGTGGGGCCGAGCTCTCGCGCGCCGGCCTGGACCGGGCCCGTGCGGACTACATGGGCATGCTCGGCACGGTGATGAACTGCCTGGCGCTCCAGGACTTCCTCGAGCAGGACGGCGTGACCACGCGCGTGCAGACCGCGATCACGATGGGCCAGGTCGCGGAGCCGTACATCCCGCTGCGGGCGATCCGCCACCTCGAGAAGGGTCGCGTGGTCATCTTCGGCGCCGGCGCCGGCATGCCGTACTTCTCCACGGACACGGTCTCGGTGCAGCGCGCGCTGGAGACGCACTGCGACGAGGTGCTCATGGGCAAGAACGGCGTGGACGCGGTGTACTCCGCCGACCCGCGCACCGACCCCGACGCCGAGCGGCTCGAGCACCTGACGTACACCGACGCCCTGGTGCGCGGCCTCAACGTGATGGACGCCACCGCGCTCTCCCTGTGCCGGGACAACGACGTGCGGATGCGCGTCTTCGGCCTGGAGGAGCCGGGTAACGTGACCCGCGCCCTGCTGGGCGACAAGATCGGCACGCTGGTCACCACGCACTGATCCGCGCCGGGACCGCGACGCAGGACACGACCGACGAGCACGACGAGCACGACGACGAGAATGGAGCACCGGTGATCGACGACACCCTCCTCGAGGCCGAGGAGAAGATGGACAGGGCGATCGAGGTCGCCAAGGAAGAGTTCTCGGGGATCCGCACGGGCCGCGCCAACTCGGGCATGTTCTCGAAGATCACCGTGGACTACTACGGCGCGCCGACGCCGCTGCAGCAGCTCGCGTCGTTCAACATCCCCGACGCGCGCACGGTGCTCATCTCCCCGTTCGACAAGGGGTCGATGACCACGATCGAGAAGGCGCTGCGCGAGTCCGACCTGGGCGTCAACCCGTCCAACGACGGCAACTCGATCCGCATCGTCATGCCCGCCCTCACCGAGGAGCGGCGCCGGGACTACGTGAAGATGGCCAAGACGAAGGCGGAGGACGCCCGCATCTCCGTGCGCAACGTGCGTCGGAAGGCCAAGGAGGAGCTCGACCGCATCGTCAAGGACGGCGAGGCCGGCGAGGACGAGGTGGCCCGCGCCGAGAAGGAGCTGGAGTCGCTGACGAAGAAGCACGTCGAGGCGGTCGACCAGCTGCTCGCCGGCAAGGAGACCGAGCTGCTCGAGGTCTGATGGTGGCCCATCCCCTCGAGCCGGGCGAGGACGCGACCCCGCTGGACCCGGCCACCGGCGGGGCGACGGACCCGACGTCGTCGCGCGCCGGCCGCAACCTGCCCGCGGCGATCGCCGTCGGCGTGCTGCTGCTGGTCGCGGTGGCGGCGTCCCTGTGGTTCCGGCCGGAGCCGTTCGTGGCCGTGGCGGCCGTCGCCGTGGGCGCCGCGCTGTGGGAGCTGCGCCAGGCCTTCGCGCGGCGTGACATCCATCTGCCGATGCTTCCGCTCCTGGTGGGCGGGGTGGGCATGGTGGTCTCGGCGTACACGTCGGGGCCGGAGGCGCTGCTGGTCGCGTACGTCCTGACGGTGGGCGCCGTGGTCGTCTGGCGGGTGCTCGACGGTCCGGGCCCGCAGGCCCTGCGCGACTCGGCCGCCGCCGTCTTCGCGGCGACGTACGTGCCCTTCCTGGCGGGCTTCGTCCTCCTGCTGCTCGCCCAGCCCGACGGCGAGCTGCGCGTCGCGCTGTTCATCCTGCTGGCCGTCGCGAACGACACCGGCGGGTACATCGCCGGCGTGACGATGGGACGCCACCCGCTGGCGCCCACCGTGAGCCCGAAGAAGACCTGGGAGGGGCTGGCGGGCTCGGTCGTGCTCGCCACCGCGGTCGGTGTGGCGGGCGCGGTGCTCGCCCTCGGCGCCAGCCCGCTGCTGGGCATCGTGCTGGGCGTCCTCACCGCGATCACGGCCACGGTGGGCGACCTCGCCGAGTCGCTCATCAAGCGCGACCTAGAATTGAAGGACATGGGTTCGCTGCTCCCGGGACACGGGGGCGTGCTGGACCGCCTCGACTCGCTGGTCGTCACCGCCCCGTTCGTGTACCTCGTGCTCACCATGGCGCCGTCGACGGCCCTGTAAGGAACTGTCATGCCCCCCACCTCCGCCCGTCCCGCGACGTCCGGCACCGACCTCGGGATCCCCGCGGTCCGGCCCGGCGACGAGACCGCACCCATGCCGCTGCAGATGGCGCCGCGCCGGCGGGGCAAGCCGCCGAAGCACTTCGCCGACCTGACGCCCGCCGAGCGGGTCGCGTCGATGGAGGCGATGGGGGAGAAGCCGTTCCGGGCCAAGCAGCTCGCGACGCACTACTTCCAGCACTACACCTCCGACCCGGAGCAGATGACCGACCTGCCCGCGAAGACGCGCGAGGCGATGGCGTCGACCATGTTCCCGCAGCTCATCCGTCCCACGCGACGGCTGGAGGCGGACGGCGGCACCACGGTCAAGACCCTGTGGCACCTGTTCGACGACGCCAAGGTCGAGTCGGTGCTCATGCGCTACCCGAGCCGGACCACGCTGTGCGTGTCGTCCCAGGCGGGCTGCGGCATGGCCTGCCCCTTCTGCGCGACCGGCCAGCTGGGTCTGACGCGCAACCTCTCGACGGCGGAGATCCTCGAGCAGGTGCGGGCCGCGAACCGCTCGCTCGCGGAGGGCGAGATCCCCGGCGGCCCGACGCGCCTGAACAACCTCGTGTTCATGGGCATGGGCGAGCCGCTCGCGAACCCGAAGGCGGTCTTCGAGACGGTGCGCGCGCTCGTCGCGCCCCAGCCCGAGGGCTTCGGCATGTCGGCCCGCAACATCACGGTCTCCACCGTGGGCCTGGTGCCCGCGATCGAGAAGCTCACCAAGCTCGAGATCCCGGTGACCCTGGCCCTCAGCCTGCACGCGCCCGACGACGACCTGCGCAGCGAGCTGGTGCCGATCAACACGCGCTGGAGCGTGGACGAGGCGCTGGACGCCGCGCGGCGCTACTTCGAGGTCACGGGCCGGCGCGTGTCGATCGAGTACGCCCTCATCAAGGACATGAACGACCACGGGTGGCGCGCCGACCTGCTGGGGGAGAAGCTCAACGCTCGCGGGCGCGGCTGGGTGCACGTGAACCCCATCCCGCTCAACCCCACGCCCGGGTCGATCTGGACCGCGAGCGACCGTGCTGTCGAGGACGAGTTTGTGGCACGCTTGCGCGGTCACGGCATCCCCACCACGATCCGTGACACCCGTGGGAGCGACATCGACGGCGCCTGCGGGCAGCTGGCTGCCGAGGAGGACGAGTGAGCACGCTGTTCAGCACGGTGTCCGCGATGCGCACCGGGTACGACCGGGACGAGGTCGAGGAGTTCTTCGACCACGCCCGGCAGGCCTACGAGGGGCGCACGGCGGAGCCCCTGTCGCACGCCGACATCCAGGTGTCGACGTTCGACCTGGTGCGCGGCGGTTACGACACGCACGAGGTCGACGCGGCGCTGGACCGGCTGGAGGCCGCGTTCATCGCACGCCAGCGCGCGGAGTACGTGGCCGCGCACGGGCAGGAGGCCTGGATGGCTGCCCTCGCCGACCGCGCGCGCACGATGTACGGCCGCCTCGGCCGGCCCGACGGCCAGAAGTTCGCACCCCCGGAGCGCGGCGCGCACGGCTACGACACGGACGACGTGGACGCGCTGTGCGACCGGCTGGTCGCCTACTTCGACCGGCAGGAGCCGCTGACCTCCGGCGAGATCCGTTCGGCCACGTTCAGCCGGGCCAAGGGCTCGGAGGCTTACGCCGAGGGGCCCGTGGACCGGTTCTTCGCCCGCGCGATCGAGGTGCTGCTCGGGGTCGAGTGACCCACCGTCTCGGACAGCAGGGCGGCGTGCTCCGTGCGCACGAGGAAGTCGCGGATCGTGTCGCGGCTGCGGGTGAGGCAGGCGATCCGGTCCTCGATCCCGCCCAGCTCGGAGGCGAGCATGTCCGCGACGGTGCGGGTGCAGGTCGGGCGGTCCTGCGCGGTCGTCTCCTCCATGTCGAGCAGCACCTTGATGAGCCGGGTGGGGATGCCGGCGCGCACCATGCCGGCCACCCGGGCCACCCGCTCGACGTCGGCGTCGGTGTACGTCCGGTAGCCGTTCGCCGCGCGCTCCGCCGTCAGCAGGCCCTGCTGCTCGTAGTACCGGACCAGACGCGTCGCCACGCCCGTGCGCCGAGCGACCTCGCCGATCTTCATGGGTTCCCCCTCCTGGTGACGCCGGTCACCCTTGACCTTGACATTGGTGTCAAACTCTAGCGTCGTCGGCATGACCATCTCACGCTCGACAAGGCGACCTGCGACCGACCTCCCCTGGCCGTCCCTCCTGGTGCTCGGCAGCGCCACGTTCACGATGGTGACGGCCGAGATGCTGCCCACCGCCCTGCTGCCGCAGATGAGCGCCGGGCTCGGGGTGGACGAGGCGCGCACCGGGCTGCTCGTCTCCGTGTGGGCGGCCACCGTGGTGGTCGCGAGCTTTCCCCTGGTGCGCCTCGTGGCAGGCCGGGACCGCAGGTCGGTGATCGCGGTCGCGCTCGCCGTCCTGGCCGCCTCGTCGGCCGCGACGGCGCTCGCGCCGGCCTACGGCGTGGCGGTGGGCGCCCGGCTGGGCGGGGCCGCGGCCGTGGGGCTGCTGTGGGCGACCGCCAACGCGCACGTCGCCGACCTGGTGCCCGACCGCCTGCTCGGCCGTTCCGTCGCGGTCGTGCTCGGCGGCGCCACGCTCGGCATGGTGCTCGGCACCCCGCTCGCGAGCCTCGTGACACGTGGCGTCGGCTGGCGGGCGGCGTTCGCCGGCCTCGCCGTCCTGACGCTCGTCGTCGCCGTCCTCGTGCGAGCCGTCGTCGCGCGGGCACCGGGTGTCCGGCCCCCGGACGCGAGCGACGCCGCCGGTGCCTCCGCGGCGCAGGGACCGGCGGCGGGTCCGGGCCCGATGATCGCGGTCACGGCGATCGTCGGCGTCCTCCTGGTGGGGCACTACGGCGCGTACACGTACGTCGTGCGGATCGTCGAGGCTCCCGCGGCGGCGCTGCCGGGCGGGGTGAGCGCGCTGCTCCTGGCGTTCGGGCTCGCCTCCGCGCTCGGGGTGGTCCTGGCCGGTCGGTTCGGCGCCCGGACCGCGCCCGCGCTCGTGGTGAGCACGGCGGGCACGGCGCTGGCACTGCTCGGGCTCGTGGTGGTGGACGTGCACCCCGCCCTCGGCGTGGTGGTCGTGGTGCTGTGGGGCGTGGCCTCGGGTGCGCTGCCGCCCCTGGCGCAGACGTTGATCCTCCGGCTCGGCGGGCCCGGGCGCCGGGCGACGGCGGGCGCACTGATCCCCGTCGTCTTCAACGGCGGGATCGCGGTCGGTGCGGCGCTCGCCTCCGTGGTCGTGGCGACCGGCGGCGTCGGGTCCCTCCCGATCCCCGCCGCCGTCGTGGTCGGGGCGACGGCGGTGGCGCTCGCCGCCGGTGCGGGCACCTGGTCGCGCACAGGGGTCGAGGAGCGCGCCGGGCGCGCCCCGGTGGGCACGGCGGCCGGCGGTGCCTGAGCCGGGCCGGCGTCAGCAGTGCGGCGCGACCGGACGACCCGTGCCGGTGTTCAGATAGGCGTCGGACACCCAGTTGCTGCGGCCGATGCGGTACCAGAGGTTCGTCGTGCCGCGGCTGCCGGACACCCACTGCCCCCGTGAGTAGCACAGGAGAGGCACGCGCGCCGTGTTGGCCGCGAGCCCGGTGCGCGCCCGCGCGCTGCTCGGCCCGGACCGGACGTTCATGGTGCGCCCGTCGGTGACGACGATGCCCGTGCGGGCCGAGCCCTGCCACAGGTAGGTCACGTCGATCCAGGCGTTCCGGGGCAGCCCCAGGCCGTCGCGGTAGGTGCCGTCCGCGAGGTCGATGCCCGCCGGGTTGGTGACCTTGCGGCCGTAGAGGTCCCGGCCGCCGTTGTACCCCAGGCGGTACGCCGCGGACGCCTGCGGCGTGCCTTTCGGCAGGCTGCGGGCGGCGTGCCGGGTGGCGCTCCAGTAGTCGTCGACGCTGTTCCACGGGCCGACGTCCCACACCGGCGCGTACTCGCACCGCGTGCTGCCCGCCCGGCACACCCGGACGCTGTAGGCGCCCGAGCCCTTCGGGGAGAGCGCGCGCCGCGAGGGGAGGGCGACGAAGTGGTCGTTCTTGCGGATCTTGTGACCGTTGGCGGTGTGCTTGCCGACCAGCCCCTCACGGGTCGCGTAGATGCGGTGGGTCTCCCCGTCGCCGTCGGCGGAGGCCGGGGCCGCGACCCCGACGACGGCGACGGTGACGAGTGCGACGAGCCCGGCGAGAGCCCGTACGGGCGGCTTGCCGACTATCACGCGATAAGGACGCATGTAGGCGAACGTAACCGCGCTCACATCCCGGCGCGACCGGGCGAAAGTGCTGGTCGACGCGAAGTCAAGCACCCGAGCGGGTGAAGTCTTGCGTCCCGGGCGGCGCATCGCCCTCCGTGCGGTCCCGCCGGGGAGCGACCCGCACCTGGGATGATGGGCGACATGTCCGCAGCCTCCGCGCCCCGTACCGTCACCCTCCTCGGATCCACCGGATCGATCGGGACGCAGGCGATCGACGTCGTGCTGGCGCATCCCGACAGGTTCCGGGTGGAGGCGCTCAGCGCAGGCGGGACGGACGTCGCGCTGCTGGCCGACCAGGTCGCCACCGTCGGTGCGCGCGCCGTCGCGGTCGCCGACGCCGGCCGCGCCGACGACCTGCGTGCGGCGCTGGGCGCGCGCCTCGGCGCGTCGGCGGGCGGCGTCGAGGTGCTCGCCGGACCGGACGCGGCGACCGAGCTCGCGGGGCGGGGCGCCGACGTCGTCCTCAACGGCATCACGGGCTCCGTCGGCCTGCGCCCCACCCTCGCGGCGCTCGCGGGGGGTTCCTCGCTCGCGCTGGCGAACAAGGAGTCGCTCGTCGTGGGCGGCTCCCTGGTCAAGGCCGCCGCCGCGCCGGGACAGATCGTGCCGGTCGACTCCGAGCACTCCGCGATCGCGCAGGCGCTGCGCGGCGGGGCCCGCGACGAGGTGCGGCGCCTGGTGCTCACGGCGTCCGGCGGGCCGTTCCGCGGCCGCAGCCGCGACGACATCAAGAAGGTGACGGCCGCGGAGGCCCTCGACCACCCCACGTGGTCGATGGGACCCGTCGTGACCGTGAACTCCGCGTCGCTCATGAACAAGGGGCTCGAGCTCATCGAGGCGCACCTGCTGTTCGACGTGCCGGTGGACGACATCACGGTGGTCGTGCACCCGCAGTCGGTGGTGCACTCGATGGTCGAGTTCCACGACGGGTCCACGATCGCGCAGGCGTCGCCGCCGGACATGCGCCTGCCGATCGCCCTCGGGCTGTCGTGGCCGGACCGCCTCGACGTCGTCTCGCCGCCCTGCGACTGGACGCGTGCGGCCTCGTGGACGTTCGAGCCGCTCGACGAGCAGACGTTCCCCGCCGTCGGGCTGGCCCGGGCAGCCGCTGCCGCCTCGGCCACCCACCCCGCGGTCTACAACGCCGCGAACGAGCAGGGCGTCGCGGCCTTCCTCGCCGGCCGGATCGGCTTCCTCGACATCGTCGAGACGGTGGAGCGCGTGCTGGGCGAGCACGACGGCGTCGCTGCCGCCGACGTCACGCTCGACGCCGTCGAGGACACCGAACGCTGGGCGCGGTCGCGTGCCGACGAGATCCTCGCGCGGTCCTGACGAGGGCTGAGCGCGAGCAGCGCCGGCCCGTGTCGCCCCGGAGTCGACCTGGAGTCGCCCTGGTGTCGACCTGATGTCGACCTGTGCCGGGCCCGCCCAGCGGTGACCTAGGCTCGTGACCGTGGACCAGATTCTTGCCTGGGTGATCGGCATCGCCGTGATGGTCATGGGCCTCGCCGTCTCCATCGGCCTGCACGAGGTGGGCCACATGGTGCCCGCCAAGAAGTTCGGCGTGCGGGTGAGCCAGTACATGGTGGGCTTCGGGCCCACGCTCTGGTCGCGCACCAAGGGCGAGACCGAGTACGGCGTCAAGGCGATCCCCCTGGGCGGCTACGTGCGGATGGTCGGCATGATGCCGCCGGCGCCGGACGGCGCCCGCCGTGGCGGCGGCTTCTTCGGGCAGGTCATCGCCGACGCGCGCGACGCGTCCGTGAGCGAGATCCGCCCCGGGGAGGAGCACCGCGCCTTCTACCGGCTGTCCACGCCGAAGAAGCTCGTCGTGATGCTCGGCGGCCCGGTGATGAACCTCCTCATCGCCGTGGTGCTGACGTTCGTCGTCCTCGTGGGGATCGGCGCCCAGACCATCACCACGACGGTCGGTGCGGTGAGCGAGTGCACGCCGACGTCGACGACGGCCGACGGCGCGCCCGTGTGCGGCGAGGGCGCCACGCCGTCGCCCGCTGCCACCGCGGGCCTGCAGGCCGGCGACGAGATCGTCGAGTGGGACGGCACCGCGGTCACGTCGTGGGACCAGCTCTCCGGGATGATCGCCGACTCCCCGGACCAGGAGGTCCCGGTCGTCGTGGAGCGCGACGGCGCGCGCGTGCCGCTGACCGTCACGACGGCCGACCGGCAGGTGCCGGTCGTGGACGCGGACGGTGTCGCGAAGGTCGGCGCGGACGGGCAGCCGGTGACCGAGACCGCGGGCTTCCTGGGGGTGACGCCGACGCAGGAGTACGAGCCGCTGCCGCTGTCGACCGTCCCCGAGGCGGTCTGGCAGCAGGTCTCCGGTACCGCGGCGGTCATCGCGACGCTACCGGTGCAGGTCGTCAAGGTGGCGGAACAGGCTTTCACCGACGAGCCCCGGTCGGCGGATGGAGTGATGGGTCCGGTCGGCGTGAGCAGGGTCATCGTCGACGTGATCGCGGCTGACGGACCGCTCCTGACGACGCTCTCCCTGGTGCTGAGCGTGCTGGCGTCGCTGAACGTGGCGCTCTTCATGTTCAACCTCATCCCGCTCCTGCCGCTGGACGGCGGGCACGTGGTCAACGCGCTGTACGAGGGCGCGAAGCGGACCGTGGCACGTCTGCGCGGCCTGCCGCGCCCCGGCCCGGCGGACGTCGCACGCATGATGCCCGTGGCCTACGTGATGTTCGTGGTCCTGGTCGGGACGGGCGCCGTCCTCATCGTCGCCGACGTCGTCGACCCGGTGCGCTGGGGCTGAGCTCCGCCGGCTGAGGACGCCCGGTGAGCACGCCGTGTCAGGACGCCTTCCCGGGCGGCGCGGTCGGCTTGGTGGTCGGCCCGCCCCTCGAGGCCTGAGGATCCGTCGGACGGTTCGACGGGGTGGGTTGCGACGCCTGGGTGGGGGTCGTCCCGTTCCCGGGAAGGTCAGCCGTGGTCGGCGTCGGCGTGCCTGCGGGCTCGTCCGACGGCGTCGGGGTGGGCCCGGTCGTGGGCTCGGTCGTCGGCCCGGTCGTGGGTTCGGTGTCGTCCGCCGGCTCGACGTCCGGGGCAGGGGCGTCGTCGGTCGCGTCCGGGTGGACCTCGTCCGTGCCGGCGTCGTCCGTCGTGCTCGCCGGGTCGGCGGCCTCGTCGGCGGCAGCGGGGTCCTTCGGCCCCGCCAGGTCCGTGTCGGGCAAGATCTCGTCGGTGGGCACCCGAGCCGCCCGGAGGGCGGACGGGACGGACGGGCGATCGGGGAGCTCCGAGGGCCACACCGTGACCGCGATGACGGCGGCCATCGCGACGCCCACGGCGACCGTCCCGCCCCACCAGGCGGTCTCCCACGACGTGAGACCGCGGCGCCGGCGGCGGGCCAGCTCCTCGGGCAGGTGGCTGCGGAGGGCGGCGATGCTGTTGTACGGCGCCAGGAGGAAGCCCACCCCCTGCAGGCAGAGCAGGGCGCCCACCGCACCCGCGGAGACCGTGCCCTGCGCGACCGCCACGGCACCGACGGCGAGGGCGACCACTCCGACGACGAGCTCGGTGAGGTTCGCGCGCAGCGCGAAGGCGACGCTCAGGGTGCCCCGCTGCTTGGGGGTGCGCAGGAAGACGCCCTCCCGGGCGAACAGCCCGCGCACGGACGCGGACGCCACCACCCAGCCGAGCGCGACCCACAGCCCGAACGCCCCGAGCGCGTCCCGCCACCGGGCGCCGGAGCTGCGACGCGTGAGCACGACGGCGCGGCTCAGTCCGAGCGCCACCAGCACCACGGTGCACAGGACGAGCACGTCGGACAGGCGCCGCACCACCGTGCCCGCCCCCAGGACGGCGTCGGCCGCCCCGAGGAGCAGGAAGCCGGTGAAGACCACCGAGGCCACGTCGCCGAACCACTGGAGCCCGCCGACCAGGTAGGCCCACCGCTGGGCCAGGGTGAGCCGGTTGGCCGGCGTCGCGCGCCCGGGCAGCAGGGAGCGCCAGTGCATGCGCAGGATCTGGATGCCACCGAAGCACCACCGGAAGCGCTGGCGCTTGAGCGCCTCGAAGGTCAGCGGCATCACCCCGCGCCCGTAGGAGCGGTCCACGTGCATGCCGCGCCCGCCGGCGCGCAGCAGCCGGAGCGAGAGCTCGGCGTCCTCGGTGATGCACCATTCGTCCCAGCCGCCCTGGCCCTCGAGCGCGTCCCTCCGGATGAGCCCCATGGTGCCGCCGAAGATCGCGCCGTTGCGCTCGTTGCGGCTGGCCTGCGACACGTCGAAGAAGTAGGAGTACGAGTAGTACAGGCGGCGGAAGTACGCGGAGACGTCCCAGTCCCGGTAGTCCTGCGGGGTCTGCAGGAAGCTCAGCTCCGGGTCGGCGAACATCGGGGCGCAGTCCGCGAGGAAGTCCGGCTCGACGAGGTAGTCGGCGTCGATGATGCCGATGATCTCCGCGCGCGGGTCGGTGTGCCGCAGCGCGAGGTTGAGCGCGCCGCTCTTGAACCCCTCGAGGTTCTCGACGTGCAGGAACGTGAGGCGCTCGTGCGCCGCACAGAACGCCTCGACGGGGCGCCAGAGGGCCTCGTCGGTCGTGTTGTTGTCGATCACGAGGATCTCGTAGGCGTCGTACCGCTGCTGCAGCAGCTGCCGCAAGGTGGCCACCACCATGTCCGGCGGCTCGTCGTGCGTCGGCACGTGCAGGCTCACGAACGGCCGGGCGGTCCCCGGCGCCAGGTGCCGCGGGTCCACCGACGCCGGCCACTGCCTGCGGGTGAGGACGTCGACGAACTCCCACAGGTGGCCCAGGCCGATGAGGGCCACGAAGGCCTCGACGAGCCACAGCAGGCCGCTCCCGACCGTGGCGACCGGGGAGAGGTCCGCCGTGAGGGTCCAGACGCCGGTGTACGTGAGGAACGACACGGAGGCCAGCACGCTGAGCGCCCAGGCGGTCAGGCCGCGCACGGCCCACGACCGGCCGGCAGGCCACCACACGAGCACCGACCCGCCCACGACGGCGGCGGCGACGGCGGCGCGCGCGGGCGGCGCCCCGAGGAGGAGCGCCAGGGCACCGCCGGCGAGCGCGAGCCCGAAGGCGACCGCGACGACCGTGGCGGCCGGCCGAGGCTCGGCGTGGCGGCGACGGCGCCGTCGACCGGTCACGAGGACCAGGCCGGTGGCGGGCAGGAGGAGGGCGACGGTGACCACCAGGATCAGGCCGGACAGCGAGAGCACCGGCACAGGGTAGGGGATCGCACAGGGTAGGGGATCGCGTCCGGGGTCACGGCAGCGTCCGCGACCGGCCCGGGCTCGTCCAGTAGTGTCCTGAGCGGCACCGTGCCGCCCGGCGCGTCGTGCCCGGAGCGAGGACGGGGACCGATGACACGGCACAGCCGCCACACGCGCATCCTGGAGCTCGCCGCCCAGCGGGGCGAGGTCACCGTGGAGGAGCTCGTCACCGAGCTCGACGCGTCGCCCGCGACCGTCCGGCGCGACCTCGTCGAGCTGGCCAGCCAGCAGCTCGTCACCCGCACGCGGGGCGGGGCACGCACCACGGCCGTCGCCTACGACCTCCCGCTGCGCTACAAGACCGCGCGGCGGGCCGACGAGAAGCACCGGATCGCGGCGCACGCCGTGTCCCTGCTGCAGCCGGGTGACGTCGTGGGGCTCAACGGCGGCACGACCACCACGATGGTCGCGGAGGGCATCGCCACCGACCCCGACCTGCAGGGGCTGCGGGACGGCGAGCGTCTGACCGTCGTGACGAACGCGGTGAACATCGCGCACGACCTCACGGTGCGCTCGCACGTGCGGATCATCGTGACCGGTGGCACCGCGCGCACCCGCTCCTACGAGCTCGTCGGCCCGCTCGCCGTGCACACGCTCACCCAGGTGACGATCGACGTGGCGTTCCTCGGGGTGGACGCGCTCGACGCCGAGCACGGGGGGATGGCGTTCCACGAGGGAGAGGCGGAGATCAGCCGTCTGATGGGCCGGGCGGCGCGCCGCACGGTCGTCGTCGCCGACTCGACGAAGCTCGGTGAGCGCGCGCTGGCGCCGTTCGTCGACCCGGGGTCCATCGGCCTCGTCGTCACGACCACGGAGGCGGACCCGGGGCGCGTGGCCGAGCTGCGGGACGTGGGCATCGAGGTGGCCGTCGTCTGACCCGCGCCGGGAGTGCCCGGGCGGCCCGTCAGGCCGGTGCGCCGCCGAACAGGCGCAGCAGGCGAGCCACCTCGTCGGCCACGGCGTCCCGGGCCGGGCCGACGTACTTGCGCGGGTCGACCAGGCGGGGGTCCGCGTCCAGGCGGTCGCGCACCGCGCGCGTGAACACCCCGTTGAGGTGCGTGGACACGTTGATCTTCGTCATGCCGGCGCGCACGGCGCGCACCAGCTCGTCGTCGGGCACCCCCGAGGACCCGTGCAGGACGAGGGGGACGTCCACGGCCTGGCGCAGGCGGGCGACCCGGTCGAGGTCGAGGGCGGCGGTGCGGTCGGTCATCGCGTGCGACGACCCGACGGCGACCGCGAGCGCGTCCACCCGGGTCGCGGCCACGAACGCCGCCGCCTCGTCCGGGTCCGTCCGCACGCCGGGGGCGTGCACGCCGTCCTTGCCGCCGACCTCCCCGAGCTCGGCCTCGACGACCACGCCGGCCGCGTGCGCGGCCTGCACCACCTCGGCGGTCGAGGCCACGTTGTCGTCGTAGGCGAGCGCCGAGCCGTCGTACATCACCGACGTGAACCCGAGGTCGATCGCCTCGGCCACCAGCGCGCGGTCGTCCGCATGGTCGAGGTGCACGGCCACGGGCGCGGCCGAGGCGCGGGCCAGGGCGAGGCACGCCGCGCCGACCGGGGCGAGCGACCCGTGGTACCTGACCGCGTTCTGGCTGACCTGCAGCACGACGCCCGTGCCGACGCGCTCCGCGGCGGCGACGAACGCCTCCGCGTGCTCGAGCTGGACGACGTTGAACGCGCCGACGCCCCGGGCGGCGGCGCGGGCGGGGGCGAGGAGCACGTCGGTGGTGACGAGGGGCACGAGGGTCTCGATTCTGCGGGTGGACGGAGGGGGACGGGGCGGGCGGGGACCGGGTGGGTCCCGGCACGCTGCGGGTGGGACGTGTCAGGTCAGCACGACACGCGTGCGGAGCGCCGCCACGTCGGCGGGGTCGACGTCGCCCGCGACGGGGCGCAGCACCGCGGCCGCGGACGCGGCGACGGCGAGGGCGAGCAGGTCCGGGCCGAGTCCGGCCGGGCCGTCCTGAGGGTGGTGCCGAGGACCTTCCTGCGGGCTGTGCTGAGGGCCGCGCTCAGGGCCGCTCGCAGGGCCCTGCTCGGCGAGACCCACGGCGAGGGCTGCGGCCGCGGCGTCGCCGGCCCCTGTGGGGTTGCCGGCCAGTGGCGGACCGGACAGCCGGGCACGGGCGACCACCCGGGGGCCGCCGGCGCCAGGCGTGTACGCCGTCATCCCGGCGGCGCCGTCGGTCACCACGACGTCGCCGGCACCGAGCCGCTGCAGCGCGGCCACGGCGTCGGCGGGGTCGGAGAGGCCGGTCGCGTCGGCGAGCTCGGCGCGGTTCGGCTTGAGCAGGTGGGCCCCGGCCTGCGCGGCCCAGCGCAGCGCGGGACCGGACGTGTCGACCATCACGAGAGCGCCGGTGCCGCGCGCCGCGCCGAGCAGGTCCGCGAACCGGTCCTGCGTCGTGCCCGGGGGCAGGGAGCCGGAGACCGTGACGACGTCGCCGGGCGCGGCGGCGCGGGCCACGGCGTCGACGAGCGCCGACCACTCCGCGCCGGACGGCGCAGCACCGGGCTCGTTGAGGACCGTGGGGTGGGCGCCGTCGGCCGACACGACCGTGACGCTCTGCCGGGTAGGCCCGGTGACGGGCACGAGCAGGGCGTCCTGGCCCGCGGCCTCCAGGTCGTCCCGGAACGCGGCGCCGAGCGGGCCGCCCGCCGTGGTCACGACGAGGGAGGGACGGCCGAGGGTGCGCGCGACGCGTGCGACGTTCACGCCCTTGCCCCCCGCGCGCCCCGTGGCCGTCCGCACCCGCAGGGACTCGCCCGGCAGCAGCTGGTCGACACCGTAGGTCACGTCCCAGGCGGGGTTCGGGGTGACGGCGACGACGCGGGTCACGGGCGCCCCTGCGGCACGGCGTCCCAGGCGAGCAGCTCCGCACCTCGGACGCCGGCGTCGGCGCCGAGCAGCGCGGGTACCACCCGGGGGACCGGGTGGTACGTGAGGTGGCGGGCCACCGCGGCGCGCAAGGGGTCGAAGAGGTCGTCCCCGGCGCGGACGATCCCGCCGCCGACGACGACGAGCGGGAGCGCCAGCACGCGGACGAGGTCGGCGACGAGGCCGCCGAGGCGCTCCACGCCGTGGTCCCAGACC
Source organism: Isoptericola sp. NPDC055881 (assembly GCF_053615895.1). Classification (NCBI taxonomy): domain Bacteria; kingdom Bacillati; phylum Actinomycetota; class Actinomycetes; order Micrococcales; family Promicromonosporaceae; genus Isoptericola; species Isoptericola sp. NPDC055881. The sequence continues at coordinate 48,463 of NZ_JBSHCR010000020.1, read as the reverse complement.
TGGCGTGCGACGTCGTCGCCCGACTGCGCGCGGCGCAGCACCTCGGCCGACCCGCGGACGTCGGCCGCCGCGGCACCGGTGCGCTCGCGGTAGTGGCGCGCGATCCCCGCGGCCGAGGCGTCGGTCTCGGGGCAGCCGCGCCCGCCGCAGGGGCACGGCGCACCGCCCTGCGTCCCGCCGTGGCCGACCTCGCCCGCGTACCCGCCTCCGACGTAGGGCTCGCCGCGCAGCACGAGGGCGGCGGCGATCCCCGTGCCGACAGACAGGTACGCGTGGTCCGCCGCGCCGCGCGCGGCGCCGTACCGCCACTCGGCGAGCGCCCCGGCGCGCACGTCGTGCCCGAAGCCGACGGGCAGCCCGGTCGCCTCCGCGACGAGGTCGCGCACCGGGAGGTCGGTCCACCCGAGGTTCTCCGCCTGGACCACGAGGCCGCGCTCGTCGTCCACGGCACCCGGGACGGCCAGCCCGACCGCCGCGACCTCGCCCCCGACGGGTGCGACGGCGCGCAGGTCGGCGACCACGTCGAGGACGGAGCGGACCGCCGCGTCGGGTCCGCCGTCCGCGCGCGTGGGGACGGTGCGCCGCTCGAGCACCCCGTCCCGGCTCGCGAGCACCGCCTTGACGTCGGTCCCGCCGACGTCGAGCGCGACGACGAGCGAGCCCGGGTCCGGGCCCGCGGGTGCGCCGGTCATGAGGCCGCGGGGTCCAGGACGACCGAGCGGGTGAGGTTGCGCGGGGCGTCGGGGTCGAGCCCCTGGTGCTCGGCGTTCGCGACGGCGAGGCGCTGCAGGCGCACGAGGGCGACCTGCGGGTCCTCGTCCAGGCGGACGGCGAGCGCGCCGGTGCGCGCGACGTCGTCGGCGAGGCCGGGCACGTCCTCGCCGAGCAGGAAGACGACGCTGGTCTCGTCGGCGACCGAGATCGGCCCGTGCCGGTAGTCCATCGCGGGGTACGACTCGGCCCAGGCGAGCGACGCCTCCCGCATCTTGAGGGCGGCCTCGTTCGCGACGCCGACGGCCGGGCCGCGGCCGAGGAAGACGTACTGGCGGCGCCCGACCCACTCGGCCGGCAGCGGCTCCGCCACGGCGGGCTCGGCCGCGTCGGCCAGGGCCTCGAGGTCGTCGCCGAGCCCGGCGCGCAGCAGGCCGAGGGCGGAGGTGGCGAAGCGGGTCTGCACGACCGACGTCTCGTCCGCGAAGTCCAGGACGACGGCGCGGTCGGCCTCCGTGACGGCGGGGGACGCCGGGTCGCCCACGATCGCGAGCGTGGGCTGCGTGCCGCGCACGCGGCCGAGCAGCTCGCGGATCTCCGTCGTGGTGCCCGAGCGGGTGACCGCGACGACCAGGTCGTAGCGGCGCCCGTACGGGAACTCGCTGCCGGCGAACGCGTCGGTCTCCCCGAGGCCGAGCTCTTCGCGTCGAGCGGCATAGGCCTGGGCGACGAACCACGAGGTGCCGCACCCGACGACGGCGACGCGGGCCCCGGCGGCGGGGAGCAGGTCGGCGTGCTCGCGGGCGACGGCCGCCGTGCGCCGCCACGTGTCCGGCTGGCTGGCGATCTCGGCGGTGACGTGGAATCCGGTCATGTCCTTGGCCTCCTGGCGTTTGCGTGAACGTGATCAAGTCTGCCATGAAACGAGCACTAATGGTCGCACTCGGCAGGGTCTCAGCCGCCCCCGCCGGCGATCCGGCGCACCGGGTCGGATGTCCGCGGTGCGCAGCGGATGCGGCGATCTGGTGCGCGTCCGGTCCCCGGGTGCGGTACCCGCGCCCGGACGCGCGATACTGGCACCGTGACTGCAGTGAACCTCGGCATGCCGACCCCGCCCGCTCCCACGCTGGCCCCCCGGCGCAAGTCCCGCAAGATCCAGGTGGGCAAGGTAGCCGTCGGCGGGGACGCGCCGATCAGCATCCAGTCCATGACGACCACCCCGACCACGGACATCAACGCGACGCTGCAGCAGATCGCCGAGCTCACCGCCGCGGGCTGCGACATCGTGCGCGTCGCCGTCCCGACCTCCGACGACGCCGACGCGCTGCCCGCCATCGCGAAGAAGTCGCAGATCCCCGTCATCGCCGACATCCACTTCCAGCCCAAGTACGTGTTCGCCGCGATCGACGCGGGCTGCGCCGCGGTGCGGGTGAACCCGGGCAACATCCGCCGGTTCGACGACCAGGTCAAGGAGATCGCCCGCGCGGCCTCCGACGCCGGTGTGTCGCTGCGGATCGGCGTCAACGCCGGGTCGCTCGACAAGCGGCTGCTGGAGAAGTACGGCAAGCCCACCGCCGAGGCCCTGGTGGAGTCGGCCGTGTGGGAGGCGTCCCTCTTCGAGGAGCACGACTTCCACGACTTCAAGATCTCCGTGAAGCACAACGACCCGGTCGTCATGGTGCGGGCCTACCAGCTCCTCGCGCAGCGCGGCGACTGGCCGCTGCACCTCGGCGTCACCGAGGCCGGCCCGGCGTTCCAGGGCACGATCAAGTCGGCCACCGCGTTCGGCGCCCTGCTGAGCCAGGGCATCGGCGACACGATCCGCGTGTCGCTGTCGGCGCCGCCGGTCGAGGAGGTCAAGGTCGGCACGCAGATCCTGCAGGCGCTCAACCTGCGCCCGCGCAAGCTCGAGATCGTCTCGTGCCCGTCGTGCGGCCGCGCGCAGGTGGACGTCTACACGCTCGCCGAGAAGGTCACGGCCGGCCTCGAGGGCATGACGGTCCCGCTGCGCGTCGCGGTCATGGGCTGCGTCGTGAACGGCCCGGGGGAGGCGCGCGAGGCCGACCTCGGTGTCGCGTCCGGCAACGGCAAGGGCCAGATCTTCGTCAAGGGCGAGGTCATCAAGACCGTGCCGGAGGCGATGATCGTCGAGACGCTCATCGAGGAGGCGATGCGCATCGCGGAGTCGATGCCCGCCCCCGAGAACGACGCCCAGGCCGGCGCCCCCGTGGTCTCGGTCGGCTGACGGCGCCGCGGCAGGCACGATGAGGACGGGGCCCGCGGCGGCGAAGGGGGCGTGATGGGCGGCTGGCGACCGGTGGTGCGCCCGCGCGGCGAGCCTGCGCGGGGGCTCGACGCGCGCCGCCCGCGCGCCCGCCTGCTCGGCCAGCAGGACCTCGCGGAGGCCCGCGCGCTGTGTGCGCAGGACCCGGTGACCTCCGTGCTCGCGGCGTCGCGCCTGGAGGCCGCCGCCGACGTCGGCCTCGCGGCCGCCGGCGGGCAGGTCTGGGGCTTCCCCGCCGTCGGCCCGCTCGTCGCGGTCTGCTGGTCGGGCGCCAACCTCGTGCCCGTCCTGGCCCCCGGCCTGTCCGGGTCCGACGCCGACGACGCGGTGGCAGCGTTCGCCGCCCTCGCTCGCGCGCAGGGGCGCCGGTCGTCGTCCGTCGTGGGGGAGCGGACCGCCGCCCTCGCGCTCTGGGAGCTGCTCGCCCCGTTCTGGCCCCCGGCGCGCGAGGTGCGCGCCGACCAGCCGTCCCTCGCCATCGCGCGCGACCCCGACGTCGAGCCCGACCCGGCCGTGCGGCGGTCGACCCTGGCCGAGGTCGACGTGGTGCTGCCGGCGTGCGTGCGCATGTTCGCCGAGGAGGTCGGGTACGTGCCCGCCGCGTCCCCCGGCAGCGCCTACGCCCTGCGCGTGCGGTCGCTGGTCGCGGAGGGCAGGTCGTTCGTGCGGGTGGACGCGGCCGACCCCGTCGGCGTCGTGGCCTTCAAGGCCGAGCTCGGTGCCGTGGCGGGCGGCGTGGCCCAGGTCCAGGGCGTGTGGGTGGACCCCGCACGCCGGGGCGAGGGGCTGGCGGCGCCCGGCATGGCGGCGGTCGTGGTCGCGACGCGGCGCGAGGTCGCCCCCGTCGTGTCCCTGTACGTGAACGCCTTCAACGCCCCGGCGCTCGCCACGTACCGCCGCGTCGGCTTCGAGCAGGTCGGCACCTTCACGACCGTCCTCTTCTAGCCACGTCCTGGGCGCGCCGCGCGGCAAGCCTCGTCCCTGAATGCTCGTTCCTGATCGGAAGATTGTGGTTTGAGTCATCTTCGGTCTAGGGTCGGCGGCGTTCCTGCCGATGCGTGAGAGGGTGCAGCCGTGACGACGACGTTGGCGACGGAGGTCGCAGGGTGAAGGCGCTCTACAAGCCGGGTCCGGGACCCGGGCTCGAGCTCGTGGACCGGCCGGAGCCGGAGGCGGGGATCGGCGACGTGAAGATCCGCGTGCTGCGCACCGGCATCTGCGGCACGGACCTGCACATCGAGCGCTGGGACGACTGGGCGGCCTCGACGATCACCGCGCCGCTGGTGCCCGGGCACGAGTTCGTCGGCGAGGTCGTGGAGGTCGGCGAGCTCGTGCACGACGTGGCCGTCGGCGACATCGTGTCGGGCGAGGGCCACATCGTGTGCGGCACGTGCCGCAACTGCCGCGCCGGGCGCCGGCAGATGTGCATCCGGACCCAGGGCCTGGGCCTGCACCGCGACGGCGCGTTCGCCGAGTTCGTGGTGCTGCCCGCGACCAACGTGTGGGTGCACCACGCGGGCGTCGACCTGGACGTCGCCGCCGTCTTCGACCCGCTCGGCAACGCCGTGCACACGGCCCTCGCGTTCCCGGTGATCGGGGAGGACGTCCTCGTCTCCGGCTGCGGCCCGATCGGCCTCATGGCGATCGCCGTCGCCCGGCACGCCGGCGCGCACCTCGTGGTCGGCACCGACGTGAGCCCGGCGCGGCTCGAGATGGCGCGCGCGATGGGTGCGGACGCCGCCCTGGACGTGCGCACCGCGCGCGTCGCCGACGCCCAGCGGGAGCTGGGGCTGCGCGAGGGGTTCGACGTCGGCTTCGAGATGAGCGGCGCCCCGAGCGCGCTGCCCGAGATGATCGCGAACATGAACCACGGCGGTCGCATCGCGATGCTCGGCCTCCCGTCGGGCCCGATCGCCGTGGACTGGGGCACCGTGGTGACGCACATGCTCACCCTCAAGGGCATCTACGGCCGCGAGATGTTCGAGACGTGGCAGGCGATGGACGCGATGCTGCGCACGAGCGAGACGCTGCGCACGGCGATCGCGTCCGTCGTCACCGACCGGCTCCCCGCGAGCCGGTGGCGCGAAGGCTTCGAGGCTGCGGCCTCGGCGCACGGCGGCAAGGTCGTGCTCGACTGGACGGACTGGACGGACGGGGCGCCCCTCGGGGCGGCCACGGGAGCGGAGGCGTAGATGTACGGGGCGTTCCGGGAGCACCTGGCGGGCGAGCTCGAGGAGATCGAGCGGGCGGGCCTGACGAAGCACGAGCGCGGGATCGCGGGGCCGCAGGGCGCCCGCATCCGCGCCGACGGCGCGGACCTGCTCAACTTCTGCGCCAACAACTACCTCGGCCTGGCAGACGACCCGCGCATCCTCGCGGCCGCGCGCGACGCCCTGGACACCTGGGGCTACGGCCTCGCCAGCGTGCGGTTCATCTGCGGCACGCAGGACCAGCACCGGGAGCTGGAGCAGCGGCTCGCGGGCTTCCTGGAGACGGACGACGCCATCCTGTTCTCGTCGTGCTTCGACGCGAACGGCGGCGTGTTCGAGACGCTCTTCGGCGCCGAGGACGCCATCGTGTCCGACGCGCTCAACCACGCCTCGCTCATCGACGGCATCCGGCTGTCGAAGGCGGCCCGCTTCCGCTACCGCAACCGCGACATGGCGGACCTCGAGGACCAGCTGCGCGCGGCACGCGACGGCGGCGCGCGGCACGTCGTGATCGTCACCGACGGCGTCTTCTCCATGGACGGCTACCTCGCGCCCCTGCAGGAGATCTGCGACCTGGCCGACCGGTACTCGGCGCTCGTGCTCGTCGACGACTCCCATGCGGTCGGGTTCATGGGCGACCACGGGCGCGGGACGCCCGAGCTGTGCGGTGTCGCCGACCGGGTCGACATCCTCACGGGGACGTTCGGCAAGGCCCTGGGCGGGGCCTCCGGCGGCTACGTCGCGGCGCACCAGGAGATCGTGGACCTCCTGCGGCAGCGCGCGCGGCCCTACCTGTTCTCCAACACGCTCGCGCCGATGATCGTGGCGGGCACCGCCACGGCGCTCGACCTCGTCGAGGGGTCCGCCGACCTGCGCGCGCGCCTCGGCGAGAACGCGGAGCTGTTCCGGCGGCTCATGACGGAGGCGGGCTTCGACCTCCTGCCCGGCGAGCACCCGATCGTGCCCGTGATGTTCGGCGACGCCGTCCTTGCGGCGCGGATGGCCGAGGCCATGGGGGAGCGCGGGGTGTACGTGACCGCGTTCAGCTTCCCGGTGGTGCCCCGCGGAGAGGCGCGCATCCGGGTGCAGCTGTCCGCCGCGCACACGCCCGAGCAGGTCCGCACCTGCGTCGGCGCCTTCGTGGCGTCGCGGGAGGCGGTCGCCGCCGGCTGAGGCGGTCGCCGTCGGCCGAGGCGGTCGCCGGAGCTGCCGCGGTCGGTCCCGGCGGTGCTACTTCAGCAGCTTCGACATCCGCCGGTCGGCCAGCACCTGCCCGCCGGTCTGGCACGTGGCGCAGTACTGCAGCGACCGGTCGGCGAAGCTGACCTCGCGGACGACGTCGCCGCACACGGGGCAGGCCTCGCCGGTGCGGCCGTGCACGCGCATGCCCGCCCGCTTGGCGTCCTTGAGCTCCTTCGCGGGCTTGCCGGACGACGCGGCGACGGCGTCGCGCACGGTCGTCACGACGGCCTCGTGCAGCGCCGCGACCTCCGCCGCGGTGAAGGACCGCGTGAGCTTGAACGGGGACGTGCGCGCCACGTGCAGGATCTCGTCGGAGTAGGCGTTGCCGATGCCGGCGATGGCCCGCTGGTCGCGCAGCAGGCCCTTGACCTGCTGGTTCTTGTCCTGCATCAGCGCGGCGAGCGCGTCCACGGTGAACTCCGGCGACAACGGGTCGACGCCGAGCGTCGCGACCTGCTCCACCTCCTGCGGGTCGCGCACCACGTACACCGCCAGCCGCTTGCGGGTGCCGGCCTCGGTGAGGTCGAAGCCGGCGCCGTCGTCCAGGCGCACCCGCAGCGCCAGCGCCGGACCGCGCGACGAGCCCCCCATCCTCGGCCGCACGGGGGTGGTGGGCGCCTGGTCCGACCACCGCACCCAGCCGCCGCGCGAGAGGTGGAACAGCAGGTGGACCGCGCCGTCGTCCCCCTCGGCCGTGAGGTCGACCCACTTGCCGTGCCGGGCGACGCCGGCGACCTCCCGCCCGACGAGGGCGGTGACGGGCGGGTCGAACGTCTTCAGCGCGGCGATGGCCGCGACGTCGGCCGCGGCGATACGGCGGCCGGACGTGCGCTCGTCGAGGAACGTCGCCAACGCCTGCACCTCGGGAAGCTCGGGCATGCGGCCATGCTGCCAGCCCGGTCCGACGGCGACCAGGGGAGGGCCTCGGCGCCGCTAGGCTTGCCCCCATGTCGATCGTGTCCGCCCGCAGGCCCCAGGGCGACCTGCTCCGCCTGTCCCAGCTCTTCGTCCGCACGCTGCGCGAGGACCCGGCCGACGCCGAGGTCGCGAGCCACCGGCTGCTCGTGCGCGCCGGCTACATCCGCCGCGCCGCGCCCGGCATCTACACGTGGCTGCCCCTCGGCCTGCGGGTCCTGGCGAAGGTCGAGGCCGTCGTGCGCGAGGAGATGGACGCGATCGGCGCGCAGGAGGTGCACTTCCCGGCGCTGCTGCCGCGGGAGCCCTACGAGGCCACCGGCCGCTGGACCGAGTACGGGCCCAACATCTTCCGGCTGAAGGACCGCAAGGAGAGCGACTATCTCCTCGCGCCCACGCACGAGGAGATGTTCACCCTCCTGGTCAAGGACCTGTACTCCTCGTACAAGGACCTGCCCCTGGCGCTGTACCAGATCCAGAACAAGTACCGCGACGAGGCGCGCCCCCGCGCGGGCCTCATCCGCGGCCGCGAGTTCATCATGAAGGACTCGTACTCGTTCGACGTCGACGACGCCGGGCTGGACGCCAGCTACGCGAAGCACCGCGCCGCCTACCAGCGGATCTTCGACCGCTTCGGCTTCGAGTACGTCATCGTCTCGGCCCACGCCGGGGCGATGGGCGGCTCGAAGTCGGAGGAGTTCCTCGCCAAGTCGGCGATCGGCGAGGACACGTACGTCGAGTGCCGCGCCTGCGGCTACGCCGCGAACGTCGAGGCGGCGAAGGCCCCCGTGCCGGACCCGGTCCCCTACGAGGGCACGGCCGCGGCGCACGCCGAGGACACCCCCGGCACGCCGACGATCGACTCGCTCGTCGACCACCTCAACGAGCGGTTCCCCCGCGACGACCGGCCCTGGCAGGCGGGGGACACCCTCAAGAACGTGCTGTTCCGCCTGGACCACCCGGACGGCACCTCCGAGGCCGTCGCGATCGGCGTCCCCGGCGACCGGGAGGTCGACGTCAAGCGCATGGAGGCCGCCTTCTACCCGGCGGAGTTCACGCCCTTCGGCGAGGCCGACTTCGCCGCGCACCCGGAGCTGGTCAAGGGGTACATCGGTCCCGGCGCGCTGGGCGAGGAGGGGACGTCGAAGATCCGCTACCTGCTCGACCCCCGCGTGGTCGAGGGCACGCGCTGGGTGACCGGCGCCAACGAGCCCGGCAAGCACGTGGTCGACCTCGTGGCGGGGCGGGACTTCACGGCGGACGGCACGATCGAGGTGGCCGAGGTGCGTCCGGGCGACCCCTGCCCGAACGGCGACGGGACCCTCGAGACGGCACGCGGCATCGAGATGGGCCACGTGTTCCAGCTGGGCCGCAAGTTCGCCGAGGCGCTCGACCTCAAGGTGCTGGACGAGAACGGCAAGGCCGTCACCGTGACGATGGGTTCGTACGGCGTGGGCGTGACCCGCGCGGTCGCCGCGATCGCCGAGGGCAACCACGACGACAAGGGCCTCGCCTGGCCGATCCAGGTCGCCCCGGCCCATGTCCACCTCGTGGCCACGGGCAAGGGCGCCGAGGTGTTCGACGCCGCCGAGAAGCTCGCCACGGAGCTCGCCGACGCAGGTGTGGAGGTCGTCTACGACGACCGTCCCAAGGTCTCGCCCGGCGTGAAGTTCGCCGACGCGGAGCTGTTCGGCGTGCCGCTGATCGTCGTGGTCGGCCGTGGTCTGGCCGACGGCGTGGTGGAGGTCCGGCCCCGCGCCGGCACCTCGGAGCAGGTGCCCGTGGCCGATGCCGCACGGGTCGTGACGGACAAGGTCGCCGCGCTGCTGGCCCGCTGAGTCCTTCGGGCTCGGCCCGCGGCGCCGTTCCCGGGCGTCAGTCCCCGGCCTGCTCCGGCAGGCCGGGGAAGGGCACGGGGTCGGCGCCCCAGTCGTCGAGCGTGACGGCGGAGTCGACCAGCAGGTCGACGAGCACGCCCCGGGTACCCGCCGTCGTCGTCCCGACGAGCGTCGCGTAGTCCGTGGCGAGGTCGTTCTCGAGGTCGAGCACCAGGCCCTTGTCGCCGAGCTCGGCGACCCGGGGCACGGCGTACGCGGCTCGGCGAGGGTCCTGGCCCGTGGCCTGGGTCCCCGCGACGGCGGCCCAGCCGTCCGCCCGGTCGCCGTGCTGCACGACGCGCGCCAGGAGGCGCTCCCGCCTGTCGCCGGAGCCGATCGCGGCGCGCAGCTGCAGCGCGTAGCGTGCCGCGTCCTCGGAGACCACGAGGGTGCTCAGGTCGTGCGCCGTCAGGCCTTCCGGCACCACGCCGTCGCGCTCCTCGCCCTCCCGCTCCGCCGTCGCGGCACCGTCGTCCGACCCGCTGGGCGAGGGAGAGGCGTCCTCCGCGGCGCGACCCGCCCCGGTGGGGGCGGGGACCCGGGGCACGGTCACGTCGGGGCCCTTCGCGTCGGTGAGCGCCGCGAGCCGCTCGGCCGAGACCGTCTGCGCGGCCCCCACGGACGCGACCAGGCGCGCGAGCGGGCCGTCGGTCGTGGTGCCGGCGGCGGTGCGCGAGCGCGCGGCGGCGTCCTCCAGGGCCTTGACGACGTCGGCGGGGGCGACCTCGTCCGCCTCGGAGGACTGCGTGCCGGTGGGCTCGTCCGTCGCCAGCCCGGAGTCGTACTCGCCGCCCAGCGCCTCCGCCTGCACGCGGGAGTCCGCGGCGATGCGGGTCAGCTCGCCGACGAGGCGCTCCCGGTCGGCCGGGACCTCCACGAGCGCCGCCTCGGCACCGTCCGCCACCAGGAGGGCGTCGGAGACGGCCGTGCGCCGCACCACCTCGAGGGCGTCGGGGACCGGCTCCGCCGCCGGCGGCGCCTCGAGACGGACGCCGCAGCCGGCCAGCAGCCCGACGGCGAGGACCGCGCCGGCGGCGGCCGTCCGGGGGCGGCGCCGGGCCGTGACCGTGCCCGCGGCGGGGGCGGTGGTCCGGGCGGGGGCGGGCTGCGGTTCCATCGTGGCCGATGATGCCACGCGCGCGGGGTCGCCGGTGTGACGTTCCTCCGTGCGGCCGGGCACGCCGTGCGGCGCGAACGGGGCCCGTCGTTCGTTACGCTGGACGCTGCACACAACGACACACCGGCCGCGGGACGTCCCGGCGCGGGAGCACACGGCAGTTCAACGACGTGACCCACGGGAGGCAGCGATGGCAGCGCAGCACGGCCGCACGACGGCGGCCGGGTCGAAGGCCGAGGCGGTGCGGCGGGTCGTGGCCCCCGCGGTCGAGGCGGCGGACCTGTACCTGGAGGACGTCGTCGTGACGCAGGCCGGCGCGAAGTCGGTCGTGCGCGTCACGGTGGACCTCTCCGAGGACGCGCTGGGCAGCCTCGACTCCGACACCCTGGGCGAGGTGGCACGCGCGATCTCCGCGGCCCTGGACGCCGACGACGTGGTCCCGGGTGCCTACACGCTGGAGACCTCCACCCCCGGCACGTCGCGGCCCCTGACCGAGCTGCGCCACTTCAAGCGCGCCCGCGGCCGCCTGGTCGCGCTCCGGCTGCACGACGGCACGACGGCCGAGGGGCGCCTGGTCGAGGTCGAGGACGCTGCGGGCGACGACCGCGGGCCCGCGCTGGTCCTGGACGACGGCACGCGCCTCGCCGTCGCCGACGTGCGCAAGGGAAAGATCGAGGTCGAGCTCAAGCGCCTCGACGAGGCGCCGGACGAGACGGACACGGGCGCGGACGACGACGCGCAGGACGACACCACGGGCGACGCCCGTCACGAGAAGGGCTGACGATGGACATCGACATGAGCACGCTCCGGCTGCTGGAGCGGGAGCGGGACATCAGTCTCGACGTCCTCGTGGCCGCGATCGAGCAGGCGCTGCTGTCGGCCTACCACCGCACGCCGGACGCATACCAGCACGCCCGCGTCGAGGTGGACCGCAAGTCCGGCCACGTGACGGTGTGGGCGCGGGAGGAGATCCGGACGCCCGACCCCGAGGACCCGGACGCGCGTCCGACGATCGAGCTCGGCCCCGAGTTCGACCACACGCCGGCCGACTTCGGCCGCATCGCCACGGCCACCGCCCGCCAGGTCATCGTGCAGCGTCTGCGGGACGCCGAGGACGACCAGGTGCTGGGCATGTTCCGCGGCAAGGAGGGCGAGGTCCTCGCGGGCGTCATCCAGCAGGGCCGCGACCCCCGCGTCGTGCTCGTCGACGTCGGCGGCACGGAGGCCGTGCTGCCGCCCCACGAGCAGGTGCCGACGGAGGAGTACGTGCACGGCGAGCGGCTGCGCGCGTACGTCGTCGAGGTGTCCCGCGGGATGAAGGGCGCGCAGGTCGTCCTGAGCCGGACCCACCCCGGCCTGGTCCGCAAGCTCTTCGAGCTCGAGGTGCCGGAGATCGCGGACGGCGCGGTCGAGATCACGGCGATCGCCCGGGAGGCGGGGCACCGCTCCAAGGTGTCGGTGCGGTCCAAGGTGGCGGGCCTCAACGCCAAGGGGGCCTGCATCGGCCCGATGGGCGCCCGCGTGCGCGCCGTCATGGCGGAGCTGCACGGCGAGAAGATCGACATCGTCGACCACAGCGACGACCCCGCCCGCTTCGTGGCCAACGCGCTCTCGCCGGCTCGTGTGACCTCCGTCACCGTCGTCGACGCCGACGCGAAGGCCGCGCGTGCCGTGGTCCCCGACTACCAGCTCTCCCTGGCGATCGGCAAGGAGGGCCAGAACGCCCGTCTCGCCGCGAAGCTCACGGGCTGGCGGATCGACATCCGGTCCGACGAGGCCGCCCCCGCGGAGGGCACGGCGGCCGGTGACGACGCAGGTGGCGCCGCGGTGTCCCGCGGGGCCGAGGGCTGAGGCCGGTCACGACAGGTGGGCCGTCGCGCTAGACTGTCGGGGACCGGGTCACGCGCCCAGCCCTCGGCCTCCCCACGTACCCCTCCGGAGATCTCCGGTCCGGTACGGACGTGCGTCGGGTGCCGGGAGCGTGACCAGCGGTCCGCTCTCCTGCGGTTGGTGCTCGAGCGGTCGGGTCACGAGGAACACCTCGTGGCCGACGAGCGAGGGTCCCTGCCGGGGCGTGGCGCCTGGATCCATCCGACGCCCGCCTGCCTGGCGCTCGCCGAGCGTCGTCGGGCCGTGCCGCGCGCGTTGCGTGTCACGGGTCCGCTCGACCTCTCGGGCGTCCGGGATCATCTGGAGCAGCGGGAACGTTGAGTCCTCCGGCCCGTGCCGTCTCAGGCGGCCGGGCTGTCGCGACCGAGCTTGCTCGGCCGCATCCATCGAAGTCGACAAGGAAGCGGGTCAGAAGCCGATGGGCACCCGATGAGTTCCGTGCGATGAGTACTCAGTACTAACGACGGTCCTCCCTGTCTCGCAGGAGGGCCGAGACAGGAGAGTTGTGGCGAAGATCCGCGTACACGAGCTGGCCAAGCAGCTCGGGGTGGAGAGCAAGACCCTGCTCGCCGACCTGAAGTCGGCGGGCGAGTTCGTCCGGTCGGCGTCCTCGACGCTCGAGGCACCGGTCGAGCGAGCCATGCGCAGCAAGTACCAGGACGCGGCCCCCGCGTCCTCGGGGGCCAAGGCTGCCGAGCCGAAGGCGGCGGCGCCGCGCGCCGAGCAGAAGTCCGCCCCGGCGAAGCCGGCCCCCAAGCCTGCCCCGAAGGCGACCCCCGCGCCCGCAGCCGAGGCGCCTGCCGCCCCGGTCGCGGACGCGACGCCGGCCGCGACCGCCGAGCCCGCCCCGGAGAAGCCGTCCGGCGCGCGCCCCGGCGCACCGACCCCCGGTCCGCGCCCCGCGGCGCCGAAGCCGGCGCCCGCCGCGCGCGAGCAGCGTGACGGCCGAGACGGCCGCGACGGCCGCGACAGCCGCGACGGCAAGGGTGGCCGTTCGCCGCGCCCCGGCAACAACCCGTTCGCCTCGAGCCAGGGCATGCCCCGCCAGGGGCAGCGCCCCGGTGGCGGTGCCCCGCGCCCGGGCAACAACCCGTTCGCGTCGAGCCAGGGCATGCCGCGCCCCGGCCAGCGCCCGGACCGCGGCGAGGCCGCGCCCGAGCGCTCGGGCGAGCGTCCTGGCGGTCCCCGTCCGGGCGGTCCCCGCCCCGGCGGCCCGCGTCCGGCGGCGCCCCGCCCCGGCGGCGGCGCGCGTCCGAACCCGGGCATGATGCCGGGCCGTACCTCCATGCCGCGTCCGGGCGAGCGCCCGGCGCCCTCGGGCGGCGGTCGTGGCGGCGGTCGTGGTGGCGGCCCCGGCGGCAACGCCGGTGGTGGCGGCGGTTTCCGTCCGGGTGGTGGCGGCGGTTTCGCCGGCCGTCCCGGCGGTCGCGGCGGTGCCGGTCGTGGCTCCACGCAGGGTGCGTTCGGTCGCGCCGGCGGGCGCCCCGTGCGCGGGCGGAAGTCGAAGCGCGCGAAGCGCCAGGAGTTCGAGCAGATGCAGGCGCCGTCGCTCGGCGGCGTGCAGGTCCCTCGCGGCAACGGCTCGACCGTCGTCCGCCTGCGGCACGGCTCGTCCCTGAACGACTTCGCCGACAAGATCGACGCCAACCCCGCCAGCCTGGTCACGGTGCTGTTCCACCTCGGTGAGATGGCGACCGCGACGCAGTCGCTGGACGAGGACACGTTCGGCACCCTGGCGTCCGAGCTCGGCTACGTCATCGAGATGGTGTCGGCCGAGGAGGAGGACCGCGAGCTGCTCGGGTCCTTCGACATCGACCTGGAGGCCGAGGAGGCCGACGAGTCGGACGAGGACCTCATGGCGCGTCCGCCCGTCGTCACCGTCATGGGTCACGTCGACCACGGCAAGACGCGTCTTCTCGACGCGATCCGCCAGACCGACGTCGTCTCGGGCGAGGCCGGCGGCATCACCCAGCACATCGGCGCCTACCAGGTGCGTCGTGAGCACGAGGGCATCGACCGCCCGATCACCTTCATCGACACCCCGGGTCACGAGGCGTTCACCGCCATGCGTGCCCGTGGTGCCCAGGTGACGGACATCGCGATCCTCGTGGTCGCCGCCGACGACGGCGTCATGCCGCAGACGGTGGAGGCGCTCAACCACGCCCAGGCGGCGAACGTGCCGATCGTGGTCGCGGTGAACAAGGTGGACAAGGAGGGGGCCAACCCCGACAAGATCCGCCAGCAGCTCACCGAGTACAACCTGGTGGCCGAGGAGTACGGCGGCGACACGATGTTCGTCGACGTCTCCGCCAAGCAGAACCAGGGCATCGACCAGCTCCTCGAGGCCGTCCTGCTCACCGCGGACGCCTCGCTGGACCTCCGGGCGAACCCGGACAAGGACGCCCGAGGCGTGGCCATCGAGGCCAACCTCGACAAGGGCCGCGGCGCCGTCGCGACCGTCCTCGTCCAGTCGGGCACCCTGCAGGTCGGTGACGCGATCGTCGCGGGCACGGCCCACGGCCGCGTGCGCGCCATGTTCGACGAGCACGGCAACGCCGTGACCGAGGCAGGCCCGGCACGTCCGGTGCTCGTGCTCGGCCTCGCGTCCGTGCCGAGCGCCGGCGACACCTTCCTGGTGGCGCCGGACGAGCGCACCGCGCGTCAGATCGCCGAGAAGCGCGAGGCCGCCGAGCGTGCGGCCCTCCTCGCCAAGCGCCGCAAGCGCATCAGCCTGGAGGACTTCACCAAGGCGCTCGAGCAGGGCAAGGTCGAGACCCTCAACCTGGTCCTCAAGGGCGACGTCTCCGGTGCCGTCGAGGCGCTGGAGGACGCGCTGCTCAAGATCGACGTCGGCGACGAGGTCGAGCTGCGCGTCATCCACCGCGGTGTCGGTGCGATCACGCAGAACGACGTCAACCTGGCCACGGTCGACAACGCGATCATCATCGGCTTCAACGTGAAGTTCGGTGAGCGTGTCGAGGACCTCGCGGACCGCGAGGGCGTCGAGGTCAAGTTCTACTCGGTCATCTACCAGGCGATCGAGGACGTCGAGGCAGCGCTCAAGGGCATGCTCAAGCCGGAGTACGAGGAGGCCCAGCTGGGCACCGCGGAGATCCGCCAGGTCTTCCGTTCCTCGAAGTTCGGCAACATCGCGGGCTCGATCATCCGGTCGGGCACCATCCGCCGCAACACCAAGGCGCGCGTCCTGCGTGGCGGCAAGATCGTCGGGGACGACCTCACGATCGAGTCGCTGCGTCGCGAGAAGGACGACGTCACCGAGGTCCGCGAGGGCTTCGAGTGCGGTATCGGCCTCGGGTCGTTCAACGACATCACCGAGGGTGACATCATCGAGACCTTCGAGATGCGCGAGAAGCCGCGCGCCTGATCGTCGCGCCGCAAGGTACAGCCCGACGGCGCCTCGCCCCACCCAGCCTCGACACGAGCACGGGCGGGGGCGGGGCGCCGTCGGCGTCGAGAAAGAGAGACACACGCATGCCTGGTCAGAAGGCCGACAGGCCGGAGAACCCGCGCGCCCGCAAGCTGGCGGACCGCATCAAGGAGATCGTCGCGCAGCTGCTCGACACCCGGATCAAGGACCCGCGCCTCGGGTTCGTCACCGTGACCGACGTGCGCGTCACGGGCGACCTGCAGAACGCCTCGGTGTTCTACACGGTGCTCGGCACCGACGAGGAGCGCAGCGGCACCGCCGCGGCGCTGGAGAGCGCCAAGGGTGTGATCCGCTCGGAGGTGGGCAAGCAGACCGGCGTCCGGCTCACGCCGACGATCGAGTTCTTCCTGGACTCGATGCCGGAGAACGCCGCGCACCTGGACGCCGCCCTCCTGGAGGCGCGCCGGCGCGACGCCGAGCTCGCGGCGCTGCGCGAGGGCAAGGGGTTCGCCGGCGAGTCCGACCCGTACCGCAAGCCGCACGAGGACGACGAGGACGCCGAGTCCTGACCTGCCGGCGCCGTGGGCCAGGATGGGGTCATGACCGTGCACGGTGAGGACCCTGACCTGGCCCGCGACGTCCACCGGGCCTGCCGGCTCACCGGGACGTTCACCCTGCGCAGCGGGCAGGTGGCGTCCGAGTACTTCGACAAGTATCTGTTCGAGTCGGACCCGGCGCTGCTCGCCCGCGTAGCGGCGCAGCTGATGCCCCTGGTGCCCGCGGACACGGACCTGCTCGGAGGGCTGGAGCTCGGCGGGGTGCCCCTCGTGACCGTCCTCAGCTCCCTGACCGGCCACCCTGCGCTGTTCGTGCGCAAGGAGGCCAAGCGCTACGGCACGGCGAAGCTCGCGGAGGGGCCGGCGGTCGCCGGCCGCCGCGTGACGCTCGTCGAGGACGTCGTGACGACGGGCGGCGCGGTCCGCGACGCGACGCTGGCCCTGCGCGCCGAGGGAGCCGTCGTCGAGACGGTGGTGTGCGCGATCGACCGTAGCCCGGCCGGGACCTCGCCGCTGGCGGACCTGGGCGTCGAGCTGCGTGCGGTCCTCACCAAGAGCCGTCTCGACGCCGCCCGCGCTTGACCCACGACCACCACGGAGACCCGATGACCGCGACCGAGCGCCCCGCGCCGCCACCCCGCCGCCCGACCGCGCCCGACGGGTTCCTCGTCGTCGACAAGCCTGCCGGCTGGACGAGCCACGACGTGGTCGGGAGGTGCCGCCGCCTGGCGGGCACGCGCAAGGTCGGCCACGCCGGCACGCTGGACCCGATGGCGACAGGCGTGCTCGTCGTCGGGGTAGGACGTGCCACGAAGCTGCTCACCTACGTGGTGGGGGCCGACAAGGCCTACGACGCCACGATCCGGCTCGGGGTCGCGACCACGACGGACGACGCCGAGGGCGAGGTCGTCGCGGCAGCGGGGGTCGGCTCGGGCGTGCCCGAGGACGACCTGTCGCGGGAGCTCGCGGCCCTGACCGGCGACATCCGCCAGGTGCCCACCACGGTGAGCGCCATCAAGGTCGACGGGAAGCGCGCCTACGCGCGCGCCCGGGCGGGGGAGGACGTGGTCCTCGACGCACGGCCGGTCAGGGTGAGCCGCTTCGAGGTGCTCGGCTCCCGTGCGGCGACGACGGACGAAGGTGTCGCGGTCCTCGACGTCGACGTCACCGTCGTCGTGTCCTCGGGGACGTACGTGCGCGCGCTGGCACGCGACCTCGGCGCGGCCCTCGGCACGGGTGGGCACCTCACCGCCCTGCGCCGTACCCGGGTGGGCGGGTACGCGCTGTCGGGCGCCAGCACGCTGGAGGAGCTGGAGGCGCAGGCGGACTCCGACGGCGTCCTCGCGACGCTGCCGCTCGCGGACGCGGCCCGTGCCACCTTCCCCGTGCGCGACCTCGGCGCCGACGAGGCGCGCGCCCTCGGGTACGGGCAGTGGGTGGCGCCCACCGGCGTGCGGGGGACCGTGGCGGCGATCGGGCCGGACGGCGCGCTCGTCGCGCTCCTGGAGGACACGCGGCGCCGGGGCGAGGACCTGGCGAAGCCCGTCCTGGTCCTCGCCCCGGCGGGGGGCTGACGAGAGGACGTCAGCCCTGCAGGACGGGCGCGCCGTGGCGGGCGGCGCGCTCCAGCTCCTCGTCGCGGGCGGCCTCGGCGTCCGGCTCGACGCCGCCGGCGGTGCGCAGGTGCCCCACGAGCGAGAGCGCGACACCGGCCGCCACCCACAGCCCGAGGGCGAGCCACGCCTGCGCGACGTCGGCGGACGGGAAGTAGGAGAGGTCGCGCAGCAGGGTGGCGCCGGCGCCGGGCGGGAACCACTGGCCGATCGCCCCCCAGTGCCACGGGAGGAACTCGGGCGGCATGGTGGCGCCGGAGATCGGGTTCGCGATCAGCATCATCGTGACGGCGCCGACCGCGATCCCCGCCCGCCCCAGCAGGGCCACGAACCCGGTGATCGGCGCGGCCACGGCCGCCAGCGCCAGTGCGCCGGCGCCGGCGTTGGCCCACCAGGCGCCCTGCAGCGCACCGAACCACGACTGCAGGATCGTGACGAGGACGACGCCGCCCACGACGGCGTACACGGCCACCGCGAGCACGCGGCGCATCGCGCCCACGACGAGGAGCGAGATGCCGACACCGCCGGCGATCCCGCCGAGCACGAGCGGGAAGAGCGCTGCGGCGAGCCCGGTGCCGCGCGGGTCGTCGGGCGACAGGGGTACGACGTCGGTCACCGTGACCGTGGGCACGACGGACGGGTCCGCCCCGCTCGCGACCGCCTGCTGGGTCAGCCCGGCCTGCAGCCGGCTCGCGGCCGCGGTGAGGAGCTGGTTCGTCACGGGGCTCGCGGCCGAGGCGGTGAGCACCTCGGGCGCGTCGCCGAGCACGATCGCGCCGTAGGCGTCGCGGGACTCGACTGCGGCCACCGCGGCGTCGCGGTCGTCCACCGGCAGCAGGTCGACGACGCCGGGCTGCGTCTCCTCGAAGGTGGCGCCGAGCGCGGCGACTGCCTGCTCCGGTCCGGCGACGGCGACGGGGACGTCCTTCGGCTCGGCCGTGACCGCCGGCCAGGAGAAGGCGAGGACGAGCACGCCGACGACGGCGGCGACACCGAGAGCGAGGCCCAGGACGCGGCCCCACGGGGTGTGGGGCGTGGGCCGAGGTGCTGCGGCGCGGGGCGCGGTGGCAGGGGCGGTGGTGGGCGGCATGAGGCCTCCAGGGCGTAGAGTCATAAAAAACGAATGTTCGTTCTTTATAGAGAGACTGCGCCCTGGTCCCTAGACTTGTCAACCGTCCGCCGTCGTCCTGAGGAAGGGGTCCGATGCCGCGAGTGACCGAGGCGCACCGGGACGCGCGCCGCGCGCAGATCCGTGCCGCCGCCCTGCGCGCTTTCACGGCCAAGGGCTACCAGCGGGCGTCCATCTCGGACGTCGTCGCCGAGTCGGGTCTGTCCGCCGGCGCGATCTACGGTCACTACGAGGGCAAGCGCGCGCTGTTCGCCGCTGTCGCGGAGGAGGTGCTGTCCCGCCGCGGCACCGAGCTCGAGGCCGCCGCTCGCGACGGGGTCCCGCCGTCGCCCGTCGAGGTGCTGACCCTCCTGATGGGCGGCATGACGCGCGACATCCAGGACAACCGGGTGATCGTGCAGCTCTGGGCGGAGTCGACGGTGGACGAGATGATCCACGACGTCGTCCAGGAGGTCGTCTCGGCGATCCAGGGTGTCCTCCACGGCGCGCTGCGCGCGTGGTACGCCACCCGCCCGGACCTGTGCGCGGGCGACCCGGACGCCGCGGCCGAGCTGCTGCTGCCCGTGATGCTGGGCCTGGCGCAGGGCTACCTCGTGCAGCGCGCCATGCTCGACGACTTCGACCCCGACCGGTACCTCCGGTCCGCCGCGGCCGTGCTGCCGCGCTGAGCCCGGGTGGGTCCGTCCGTGCGGGTGGTGTCGGTCTATCCTTGACGGTCGGCACCCGGAGCGGGTTCCGACGGCCGACCATCGACGAGACGGAGCGCGACGCGTGCAGGTGTTCACGGGCCTGGACCAGGTCCCCGACGGGTTCGGCCCGTCGGTCGTCACGATCGGCAACTTCGACGGCGTCCATCGCGGCCACCAGGCCGTCCTGGGTCGTCTGGTCGACCTCGCCCGCGCCGACGGCCGTCTCGCCGTGGCGCTCACCTTCGACCCGCACCCCGCCCGGGTGCACCGCCCGGACACCGCCCCCGAGCTGCTGACCGGCCTGCACGACCGTCTCGACCTGCTGAGCCGCACGGGTGTCGACGCCGTCCTCGTGGTGCCCTACACCCTCGATCTCGCCGCGCTCACGCCCGAGGAGTTCGTCACCCGGTACCTCACCGGCGGGCTGGGGGCGCGCAGCGTCGTCGTGGGCCACGACGTGCGCTTCGGCAAGGGCAACGTCGGCACGCTGGCCACGATGGTGGAGCTCGGCGGCACGCACGGCTTCGAGGTCGTCGCCGTCGACGACGTCGGCGAGTGCGCGCCGGGCGCCCGAGGCGCGCGCGAGCGCTGGTCCTCGTCGGCGGCGCGCGCGCTGCTGGCCGAGGGTGACGTGGCCCAGGCGGCCGAGGTGCTGGGCCGGCCGCACCGCGTGCGCGGCACGGTCGTGCACGGCGACGCCCGCGGGCGCGAGCTCGGCTTCCCGACGGCGAACCTCGGCCACGCCGAGGGCATGGTGCCCGCGGACGGCGTGTACGCCGGGCGGCTCCTGCGACCTCAGCTCGCCGCCGCCGTGCCGCCCGACCCGGACGCCGACCTGCCCGCCGCGATCTCCGTGGGCACCAACCCGACCTTCGACGGCGTCGAGCGGCGCGTCGAGGCGTACGTCCTCGACCGCGACGACCTGGACCTGTACGGCGAGACCGTGGTGCTCGAGCTCGTCGAACGGCTGCGCCCGACGCTCCGCTTCGAGGGGATCGAGCCGCTCGTCGAGCAGATGCACGCCGACGTCGAGCGGGCGCGCGAGATCCTGGGCTGACGTCGGGACCGCGCCCGGGCACGGGGGAGCGGGTGAAAGCGCGCGCGGTCGGTCACGGGCCCCGACGTGGGCCCTCCCTCCTGGCGTGACGGACCGGGCGACGCCCGGCCGTGGGCCAGGGGGCGACCTCACGGCCCCGTCGCGGCGTGGGTACCGCCCTCCCCAGCTCCATGGTGGTGCCTGCGTCGCAGCACGGCTCCGGGCCGCCTCCCTCGGCGGCCCGGGGCGTGCCCCTGCGCCGGGCCAGCGCGCGCCCGGAGCCCGCGTCTCCCGGAAGGGGCAGAGCCATGGTGGCTCAGCCGACCATCGAGCAGGAAGCGCCCGAGCCCGGGCGTGACGTCCATGCGGACCCCGTCGGCCGCACCGTGCGCAGCGTGCGCCACGGCGGCCAGGTCCGACCACACCCCCGGCCGCGTCCGCGGCCGGACGCCGACCCGGGGTCGTCGCCGGCGCCGCTGCTGCACGAGACGGAGCTCGCGGTGCTGCGGGACATCGTGGAGGAGCGGTTCGAGGCGACGACCTCGTTCGACTACCTCTTCCGTGACCTGCGTGGGCACTTCCCCGCGGCGCACCTGCCGGTCACCTCCGGCGGCACCCCGCCGGACGGCCCGATCAGGAACGCCACGGTGGACACGGTCGTCGCGGCCCTGAAGAAGCTCGGCGCGGGGATGATCGAGCCGCCCGGGCCGCCGAACCCTGCGCTGGACTCCACGATCCCGGCGGTCTACACGTACTGGGGCCAGTTCATCGACCACGACATCACCCTCAACACGAACGGACCGGACGAGCGGCCCGCGCCGGGGGAGCGGCCCCGGCCCGGCGACCTCGTGCTGGGGGACATCGTCGCCGAGCCCTTCACGGCGTTCCCGCCCGAGGTGGTGGTCCGCAGCCTGCACAACGGGCGGCACCCCTTCCTCAACCTCGACAGCCTGTACGGCAGCGGGCCGCGGTTCCCCGGCGAGCCGGGCCGGCGGACCACGCGCAGCGAGGCCGCCTACGCCACGACCGACCCGGCCAAGCTCGCGCTCGGACGGGTGGCGACCGCGGCGATCCCCGGCTTCGCGCTCGTCCCCCCGGGCGACGACCCGCAGCGGGACCTGCCGCGGTTCTCGTCCGCGGAGGTCGCGGCGCTCACCGTCCCGCCGGCGGACCGGCCTGCGCCCGGCTCCGCGAAGATCCCGGACGGCCGCAACGACGAGAACCTCGTCGTCGCCCAGCTCCACCTGGGGTTCATCCGGTTCCACAACGCGGTGGTCGACTGGGTCCGCCGCACCGAGCCGTGGCTCACCGTCGACGAGCGGGCCGTCTTCGACCGGGCGCAGCGGCTCACCCAGCACCACTACCAGTGGCTCGTCGTCCACGACTACCTGCGCACCCTCACCAAGCCGGGGGTGCTCGACGAGGTCCTCGTGGAGCCGTCGCTGCTGTTCCGGCCCCGGCGCAAGGTCGCGATGCCCCTCGAGTTCGCCGTCGCGGCGTTCCGCTTCGGGCACTCGATGGTGCGCAACGGCTACGACTTCAACCTCAACTTCGGCAAGGTGGTGCCGGCGGCGGCGCCTCCCCGGGCCGCGTTCGGGAGCCTCGTGCAGCTGTTCGAGTTCACCGGGGGAGGCGGCCTGGTCCCGACCGGTGCGCCGCGCGGCGAGGTCCTGCCGTCGAACTGGCCGATCGACTGGGCGCGGTTCGTCGACAAGGGGGACCCCGACCGGCGGCGCTCGGCGGCGAAGATCGACCCGTTCCTGGCCGCCGGGCTGTCCACCATGCTCAAGGAGGGCAACGACCCGGGCCTGCCGCCCGGCGTCAGCGCGCTGCTCAAGCAGCTCGCGCAGCGCAACCTGCTGCGCGGGTACTGGTTGTCGCTGCCGACGGGCGAGGCGGTGGCGCGAGCCCTGCACGTCCCGCCGCTCACGCCCGAGCAGCTCGCGCGCGGCGCCTCCCAGGGGGTCAAGGACGCGCTGGCGGAGCTCGACGGCACGCCCCTGTGGTACTACGTCCTCAAGGAGGCGGAGATCCAGGGGAACGGCAACTTCCTGGGCGACGTCGGCAGCCGCATCCTGTGCGAGACCTTCGTCTACCTGCTGAAGGCGGACCCGGACTCGTTCCTCAGCACCGGGTGGAACCCGTCGCAGGGCGTGCGCATCGACGGCGGGAGGATGATCACGACGATCGGCGACCTGCTCCGTTTCGCGGGAGTCCTGACCCTCGACGACGGCACCACGTTCCGTCAGGTCGACGGGCGTCCGGCGGGGCACGACGGCGACTGAGCCCTCCCCGCTGTGTCGTGGCCCACGTCGCGCCGCCCGCCGGAGCCCGGCGGGCGGCGCGCTGGTAGCATGGTGGGGCCGTACGAACGGCCGCGGATCCAGAGCGCCCCGGTGAACGAGTCCCGGAGCACCGCGCAACGACACCGAAGGAGAGCCATGCCGCTCGACGCTGCCACCAAGCAGTCCATCATCACCGAGTACGCCACTCACGAGGGCGACACCGGCTCGCCCGAGGTGCAGATCGCGCTGCTCACCCAGCGCATCAACGACCTGAACGAGCACCTCAAGGAGCACAAGCACGACCACCACTCGCGTCGTGGCCTGCTCCTCCTCGTCGGCCAGCGCCGCCGCCTGCAGGGCTACCTGCAGAAGGTCGACATCGAGCGCTACCGCGCGCTGATCCAGCGCCTCGGCCTGCGCCGCTGACACCGCCTGCCAGCCCGGTCCCCTCTCGCAGGGGCCGGGCTGGTCTGGTGTGATGTCCTTGTCGGCACGAGGTCGACACGACACCGACCGACGATGACGGGCGATCGCCCGTCACGCCACCACCGCGCCGCCGGATTCTCGTCCGGTCCTCGGTAGTGGCCCCCCGAACCGCCCGGATCCCGGGCCGGCTCCGTGGGCCTCGATCGAAGACCGCCGAGCCGTGGCGGCGCCCTCGAGATCAAGGAGGGCACCCGTGGAGGGTCCCGAGATCCAGTTCGCCGAGGCCGTCATCGACAACGGCCGCTTCGGCACCCGCACCGTCCGCTTCGAGACGGGCCGCCTCGCCCGCCAGGCTGCCGGCTCCGTCGCCGCGTACCTGGACGGCGAGACGATGCTGCTGTCGGCCACGACGGCCGGCAAGCACCCCAAGGACCAGTTCGACTTCTTCCCGCTGACGGTGGACGTCGAGGAGCGGCAGTACGCCGCCGGCAAGATCCCCGGCTCGTTCTTCCGCCGCGAGGGCCGCCCCTCGACGGAGGCGATCCTCGCCTGCCGCCTCATCGACCGTCCGCTGCGCCCGCTGTTCGTCAAGGGCCTGCGCAACGAGGTCCAGGTCGTCATCGACGTCCTGGCCATCCACCCGGACGACTCGTACGACGTGCTGGCGATCAACGCCGCGTCGGCGTCCACCCAGATCTCCGGCCTGCCGTTCTCCGGCCCGGTCGCCGGCGTCCGCGTCGCGCTCATCGACGGCCAGTGGGTCGCGTTCCCGAAGTACTCGGACCTCGAGCGTGCCGTGTTCAACATGGTCGTGGCCGGCCGCATCGTCGGGGACGACGTCGCGATCGCGATGATCGAGGCCGAGGCCACCGACGACGCCTGGAAGCTCATCAAGAGCGAGGGCGTCGCCGCGCCGACCGAGGAGGTCGTCGCCCAGGGCATCGAGGCGTCGAAGCCGTTCCTCAAGGCCCTCTGCGAGGCGCAGGCCTCGCTCGCGGCGCAGGCCGCCAAGGAGGTCCAGGAGTACCCGGTCTTCCTCGACTACCAGGACGACGCGTTCGCCGCCGTCGAGGCCGAGGTCGCGCCGGCGCTGGGCGACGCGCTCGCCATCGCCGACAAGCAGGACCGCGAGAACCGCCTCGACGAGATCAAGGCGGGCATGGTCAGCGCCCTCACGGCGCAGGCCTTCGAGGGTCGCGAGAAGGAGCTGTCGGCCGCGTACCGCGCCCTGCAGAAGAAGCTCATCCGCCAGCGCGTCCTCACCGACGGTGTCCGCATCGACGGTCGTGGGCTCGCGGACATCCGCACGCTGTCGGCCGAGGTCGAGGTCATCCCGCGCGTGCACGGCTCCGCCCTGTTCGAGCGCGGCGAGACCCAGATCCTGGGCGTCACCACGCTGAACATGCTGCGCATGGAGCAGCAGATCGACTCGCTCGGGCCGGTCACGCGCAAGCGCTACATGCACAACTACAACTTCCCGCCGTTCTCCACGGGCGAGACGGGCCGCGTCGGCAGCCCGAAGCGTCGCGAGATCGGGCACGGCGCGCTCGCCGAGCGGGCCCTGGTGCCCGTGCTGCCGAGCCGCGAGGAGTTCCCCTACGCGATCCGCCAGGTGTCCGAGGCTCTGGGCTCCAACGGCTCGACCTCGATGGGCTCCGTCTGCGCCTCGACGCTGTCGCTGCTCAACGCGGGCGTCCCCCTGAAGGCGCCGGTCGCCGGCATCGCGATGGGCCTCATCTCCGACACGGTCGACGGTGAGACCCGCTACGCCGCCCTGACCGACATCCTGGGCGCCGAGGACGCGTTCGGCGACATGGACTTCAAGGTCGCCGGTACCAGCGAGTTCGTCACGGCCATCCAGCTCGACACCAAGCTCGACGGCATCCCCGCGTCGGTCCTGGCCGGCGCGCTGACCCAGGCCCGCGACGCGCGCCTGACCATCCTGGAGGTCCTCGCCGAGGCGATCGACGTCCCGGACGAGATGAGCCCCAACGCTCCGCGCGTCATCTCGGTGAAGGTGCCGGTCGACAAGATCGGCGAGGTCATCGGGCCCAAGGGCAAGATGATCAACCAGATCCAGGAGGAGACGGGCGCGGACATCTCCATCGAGGACGACGGCACCGTCTACATCGGCGCCACCGACGGCCCCTCGGCCGAGGCCGCCCGCGCGGCGATCAACGCGATCGCCAACCCGCACGTCCCCGAGGTGGGCGAGCGCTTCGTCGGCACCGTCGTCAAGACGACGTCGTTCGGCGCGTTCATCTCGCTCTCGCCGGGCAAGGACGGTCTGCTGCACATCAGCCAGATCCGCAAGCTCGTGGGCGGCAAGCGCGTCGAGAACGTCGACGACGTGCTGTCCGTGGGCCAGAAGGTCCAGGTCGAGATCGGTGAGATCGACCCGCGCGGCAAGCTGTCGCTGGTCGCGGTCACCGAGGACGAGAAGGCCGACGACGCGCCGGCCGCCGAGTCCGGCGCCGACGCGCCCGCGGAGGCCTGACGCTCTGATGACCTGGCACCTCCCGCTCGTCCCCGCGGGCGAGCCCGGTGCCGACCTGACCGCCGGGCAGGACGGGGCGACGATCCGTCGCACCGTCCTGCCCGGCGGTGTTCGTGTGCTCACCGAGACGATGCCGGGCCTGCGCTCGGCGACGGTGGGCGCCTGGGTCGGTGTGGGCTCGCGCGACGAGACCGACGGGCACTTCGGCTCGACCCACTTCCTCGAGCACCTGCTGTTCAAGGGGACGCCCCGGCGGTCCGCGATGGACATCGCCGAGGCGTTCGACGCCGTCGGTGGCGAGGCCAACGCCGCCACCGGCAAGGAGCACACCTGCTACTACGCGCGCGTGCTCGACGCCGACCTGCCCATGGCGGTCGACGTGATCGCCGACATGGTGACGTCGGCCCGCCTCGACGAGGGCGAGCTCGAGACCGAGCGCGGCGTCATCCTCGAAGAGCTCGCGATGAACGACGACGACCCGGGCGACGTCGTGCACGAGGAGTTCTCCGCCGCGGTGCTGGGCTCCCACCCCCTGGGCCGCCCGATCGGCGGCACGCCGGACACGATCCGCGCCGTGCCGCGCGACGCGGTCTGGGAGCACTACCGCTGGCACTACCGGCCCGAGACGCTGGTCGTCTCGGCGGCGGGCGGCGTGGACCACGACGCGCTCGTCGCGCAGGTCACGGACGCGCTCGCTTCCGGCGGCTGGGACCTCGCCGCCGGAGCCACGCCGCGCGCCCGGCGTGCCACGGCCGCGGACCAGGGCGGCGTCCCGGTCGAAGGCGTCGAGCTGACCGTGCGACGCCAGGTGGAGCAGGCCAACGTCATCATCGGGTCCACCGGGCTCGCAGCGACGGACGACCGTCGCTTCACGCTGTCCGTGCTGAACGCCGTCCTGGGCGGCGGCATGTCGTCGCGCCTGTTCCAGGAGGTGCGTGAGCGGCGCGGGCTGGCCTACACCACGTACTCGTTCGCCTCCGGCCACGGCGGCCTGGGCACCTTCGGCCTGTACGCGGGCTGCTCGCCGGCCAAGGTCGACCAGGTCACCGAGCTGCTCGTCGCGGAGCTGGAGCGCATGGCGGGCGAACCCATCACGACCGCCGAGCTGGAGCGCAGCATCGGCCAGCTGTCGGGCGGGCTGGTGCTCGGCCTCGAGGACTCGGGGTCGCGGATGAGCCGCCTGGGCAAGGCCGAGCTGGTGTACGGCGAGCTCCTCAGCCTCGAGGAGTCGCTCGAGCGGGTCCGGGCCGTGACGGCCGACGACGTGCGCGAGCTCGCGGCCGACCTGGCGGCGCGCCCGCGCTCCGTGGTCCGCGTCGGGCCGTTCGGCGACTGACCGGCGACCCGCCGGGACCGTGAAGAACGAGATCGGAGACCTGATCCCATGAGCAAGACCCTCAGCGTGGCGGTGCTCGGTGCCGCGGGGCGCATGGGTGCCACCGTGTGCCGTGCCGTCGACGAGGCGGCGAGGCTCGAGCTCGTCGCGCGGCTCGACGCGACCGACACCGTGGACGCCGCCGGCCTGGCCGGCGCGGACGTCGTCGTCGACTTCACCGTCCCGGCGGCGACGGAGGGCAACGTGCACGCCGTCCTGGACGCCGGCGCCCACGTGGTCGTCGGCACCACCGGCTGGGACGACGAGTCCCGGGGACGCGTCACCGAGCACCTGGGACGCGTCAACGCGGAGCGGGAGGCCGCCGGCCAGTCCGGGCTGGGCGTGCTCATCGCCCCGAACTTCGGCCTGTCCGCCGTGCTGGCGATGACGTTCGCGGCCAAGGCCGCGCGCTACTTCGAGTCTGCGGAGGTGGTGGAGCTGCACCACCCCGACAAGGTGGACGCGCCGTCGGGCACCGCACGGCACACGGCGGCCGCGATCGCGCGGGCCCGGGCCGAGGCGGGTCTCGCGGCGATGCCGGACGCGACGGAGTCGGGCCTCGAGGCACGCGGGGCCGACGTCGACGGCGTACGCGTGCACGCCGTCCGGCTGCGAGGGCTCGTCGCGCACGAGGAGATCCTGTTCGGCAACGTCGGTGAGCAGCTGGTGATCCGGCAGGACTCGTTCGACCGGGCCTCCTTCATGCCGGGCGTGCTGCTCGCCGTGCGCGAGGTCGTGTCCCGGCCCGGGCTGACCGTCGGTCTCGAGAACGTGCTGGACCTGTCGTGAGCGAGGCGCCGCGCCGGCGGCTGCCGCGCGGGCTGGTCGGGGCGGTCGTCGTCACCGCGCTGCTCGCGCTGTACATCTGGGCGATCGCCGGTCGCGGCGTGGCGATGATCCGCGTCGGCGAGCCGGTGCTCGTCGCCATCGGCGTGGCGGTGCTCGTCATCCCGCTGCTGGTCATCGTGCTCATCGCCCGGGAGTACCGCCTGGCGACCCGGGTGCAGCAGATGGCCGACGTCCTGGCCGCGGCGGGCGAGCTGCCCGTGGACGACCTGCCGCGCTCGCCCGGCGGCCGGATCGACCGTGCGGCGGCCGACGCGGCTTTCGACGTGCGTCGCGACGCCGTCGAGCAGGACCCGGAGAGCTGGAAGGCCTGGTACCAGCTGGCGTTCGCCTACGACGCGGCCGGGGACCGGCGCCGGGCGCGCGAGGCGCTGCGCCGCGCGTCGTCGTTGTTCACGCCGGGCGCCGCGTCCTGACGGACGCGCCGGCCATCGCGGGACGGCGGCTGGAGGGCGGCGTCAGCCGCGTCCAGCAGTAGAGGTCGTGGCGCACCCGACCGGCACGGTCGGCCAGCTCACCCAGCGCGAAGAGGGCCGGCACGAGCAGGTCGGCCGGGACCGGGCCGGACAGCCTCGCGTGGGATCGGGCCACGGCGGCGAGCCGTTCCGGGGGCGTCGCGGCGAGGGCGTGGGCCAGCTCGTCGGACACCGTCACCACCCACGGCCCCTCGTCCGCACCGTCGACGACGGCGCCGTGCCGCGGGTGTGCCGTGACCTCCGCGTAGGGACGGCCGCAGAGGGCCGCCGCGATCCGCCCGAGCACGACGAACGGCTCGACCGCGGGGAGCCGCACCGTGTCGAAGAGCGGCTGCCCGGAGCCGCGCGCGACCACCGAGGGACCCGCCTCCTGGTGCACCACCGTCGCGGCGACCGCGTCGTTGGGTGCCGCGAAGTAGTCGGTGACGATCGGCGGCCGAGGTGTCGTCGCTCCGCCCGGGTGGTCCATGCGTCCACCGTCGCACCGCGGTGCTACGGGCGCGTCACGGCGTCGTGACGGTCCCGCTACGACGCCCGGCGGGGGAACGCCTGGCGGGCCACGAGCACCGCGACCAGGGAGACGGCGACGATGCCTGCGCCCGTCAGCGCGAGGGCCTGGGGGCCGGGGCCGGCCACCACCACGGCCCCGACGGCTGCGCCGAGCCCGATCCCGAAGTTGGAGGTCGCGTTCACGAAGGCGCCCGCGATGTCGGGCGTCGCGCCCTGCGTGCGCAGCGCCGCGGCCTGGAAGGTGGCGGGGATCGCCCCGAACGCGGCGAGCCACACGCCCGCCGCGACGAGCACCCCGGCGGTGGCCGGCAGCGCGAGCGCCAGTGCGACGAGCGCGACGGCGATCGTCGCCATCGCGACGATCGTCAGGGCGCGAGGGCTGTGGTCGAGGTAGCGGGCCGCGCCCCACAGCCCGACCAGACCGAGCGCCCCGAACACCAGCAGCGCCGGCCCGACGGCGGGTTCCGACAGCCCGGCGGCCAGCAGCAGCACCGAGATGTACGTGTAGACGGTGTACTGCCCGCCGAAGAGGACGGTGTTGGTGCCGACGACGAGCCCGAGCCGGGCACGCCCCTGGCGGGCGGCCGCCGCGTCGCGCGGCGGGGCGGTCTCGACCGCGACCGACGGCAGGAGGCGCGCGACCAGGAGCGCCGTCACGGCGCAGACCGCCGCGAGGACCCCGAAGGACCAGCGCCAGCCCACGGCGGCGCCGAGCGACGTCGACAGAGGCACGCCGAGCACGAAGCCCAGGGTGCCCCCGGCGGTGACGAGCGTCAGCGCGCGTCCCGTGTAGAGGGGGCTGACCAGCCGGGCGGCGTACGCGATCGACACGGAGAAGAAGACCGCGTGCCCGAGCCCGCCGAGCACCCGCGCCCCCGCCACCACGGCGTACGACGGCGCCACGGCGACCAGCAGGTTGCTCAGGGCGTAGGTGGCGAGGGTGACGAGCAGCAGCGGCTTGCGGGCCAGCGACCGGGTCGCGACCGTCAGCGGGACCGCGCACGCCGCGACGACGAACGCGTACACCGTGACCAGCAGCCCCGCCGTGGACTCGCTGACCCCGACGCCCCGCGCGACCTGCGGCAGCAGGCCCACCGGCAGCACCTCCGTCGTGATCGCGACGAAGTTGGCGACGCCGAGCACCGCGATCCCGGCCGCGGCGTCACGGACGGTGCGCGTCGGTGACGAGGCGGGTTCACGGGCCGGGCCGGGTGCGGGGCCGGAGGGGAGGGGCACCGCCTCATCCTGCCACCGGTGCCCCGGCGGCGAGGGGGGCGTCCGCGCGCCCGGGGTCGACCCGGCCGTCGACGAGCCGGACGACGGCGTCCACCGGGCCGAGCGTCGACTCGTCGTGCGTGACCAGCACGGTGGCGGCGCCACACTCGCGTCCGAGCGAGGTGACCAGCTCGACGACCGCCAGCCCGCGGTCGTGGTCGAGCGCGGAGGTGGGCTCGTCCACGAGCAGCACGTCCGGCGTCGTCGCCAGGGCGCGCGCGATCGCCACGCGCTGACGCTGGCCGCCCGAGAGCTGTGCGGGGCGACGCCGCGCCTGGTCGGCCAGCCCGACGGCGTCGAGCAGCTCGAGGGCACGGGCGCGCAGGGCGGAGGGTCGTGCGCCGCGGAGGTGGGCGAGCAGCTCGACCTGCTCGACGGCCGTCAGGGACGGCAGCAGCTGCGGCTGCTGGAACACGATGCCGACGTGGTCGCGCCGCACCCGGGTGGCCTCCGCGACGGTCGTCGTGGGGGTGAGCACGGGCGCGTCGGGGCACGCGCCGAACGTCACGGTGCCGGACGTCGGGCGGGTGAGGCCTCCGGCCACGGCGAGCAGGCTGGACTTGCCCGAGCCGGACGGGCCGACGAGGGCCGTCGTCGTGCCTGCGGGCACCGTGAGCGAGACGTCGTCGACGGCCGTGAGGGTCGAGGAGCCGTCGGGGTAGACGAGCGTGAGGCGGTCGAGGTGCAGGTCCATGGTGGTCTCCCGGAGAGGTTGCGGGGCAGGGGGCAGCGGAGCGGTCAGCGGGCGGCGAGCGCGGCGTGCGGGTCGACGCGGGTGATGCGCGCGACGGCGAGCCCTGCCCCTGCGACACCGAGGACGACGAGCAGCGCCGCGGGCAGCACGGTGGTGGCGACGGAGACGACCACCGGGACGGCCGAGGGCAGGAGCGCGGCCGAGCCGGCGGCGAGGAGGGTGCCCAGGGCGACGCCGCCCACGAGGACCACGACGGCCTGCCCGATCGCGTCGCGCAGCAGGTAGCCCGTCGACGCGCCGAGGGCCTTGAGGACGGCGACGTCACCGCTGCGCCCCACGGTCCAGACGGTGAAGAAGGCCCCGACGACGAGCGCGGAGATCGCCAGGAGGAACGCCTGCATGGTGGTGAGCGAGCCGTTCTCTGCGGCGAAGGAGCCGACCGCCGTGCGGGCCTCGCGGGGAGTGAGCACGACGGTCCCCGTGGCCTCCGCGACCGCCGCCACGGCGTCGTCGTCGAGGCTGTCGCTGAGCGCCATGGCGGTCGCGACGTCGCCGGCCCCGGCGTCGGCCGGCCCGGCGCCGACCGCCTGCCAGTCGTCCAGGGTCGTCCAGACCACGGGGGTGTGCGCGTAGGAGGCGTCGTCCGGCACGACGCGCGAGACCCGCAGGTGCTGGGACGCGACCACGAGGGTGTCGCCGCCACGCGCACCGAGGTCCTCGGCGGCCCCGGCCGACAGCACCACCCGCCCGGCACCCACGTCCGCACCGTCCGGCACGAGGCCCGACCCCGGCCGCACGCCGAGGACGGTGACGGAGACGCCGCCCGCCCCCGCGCCGAGCGTGGCGCGCGTCGTGGCGATGCCGAGCGGCTCGGCGGCCGTCACCTCGGGCTGCGCCTCCCAAGCAGCGACGTCGTCTGCGTCCACCTGGGAGGCGGCGAGGTCGACCGCGGCGCCGTCGGGCACCGAGAGCGCGACGTGGTCGACGGGCAGGTCGGTGATCACGGACGTCGACTCCCGAGCGAGCCCCGCGGTGAGAGAGGCGAGGAAGGTCACGAGGAACGTGACGAGGACGACGACGACGGACACGAGGGCGAACCGGCCACGGGCGTGGCGCAGGTCGCGCAGGGCGACGAACACAGGGACCTCCGGGTGCGGGGACGAGTACCCCTCGAGGCTGCCGTCCGGCCGCGTCCTGGGGATCCGGCCCGCGGCCGGTCGGCCGCCGCCGCGAGGTGGAGGTGCGGCTCCACCTTTCGGCCGATGCGTGGCGCACCACCGTGGCTACGGTGAAGGCATGCCCGCCCGCCCCGCCCACCCCGCGCTCGCGACGACCCGGGGGCTGCAGGTCGGTCTCGACGTGCTCGTCGGCGGCCTCGTGCTGTTCTCCGTCGGCCAGGTGCTGGTGTCGGGCGGGTCGCGCGGCGGGGTGCTGACGGTCGTGCTGCTCGCGGCCGCGCTGCTCGCCCTCTACGCGGTCGGCCGGGCGCGGGTCCACGTCGTCGACCGGCCGGTCGGCGCACCGCGCGGCGCCTGGTGGCCCGGCGGGGCGTGGATGCTGGCGCTGGGCCTGCTGTGGCTCGCGCTGGCGGCCGCGGCACCGGGGGCCCTGTGGCTGGCGTTCCCGCTGATGCTGCTGCAGATGCACGTGCTCGGCCCGCACCGTGGCGTCGTCGCGGTGGTCCTCACGGCGGGAGCCGCGGTCGCCGCCTGGGCTTGGTGGTCGGGCACGCTCGTGGTCGGGGCGGTGCTCGGGCCGCTGCTGGGCGGTGCGGTCGCCGTCGGCGTCGTCCTCGGGCTCGAGGCGCTGGTGCGCGAGGCGCAGGAGCGGCAGCGCATGCTCGCCGAGCTGCGGGCCACGCGCGCCGACCTGGCCGACGCCGAGCGCGACCGCGCCGTCGCCGGCGAGCGCGAGCGCCTCGCGCGCGAGATCCACGACACGCTGGCGCAGGGCTACTCGGCCATCGAGCTGCTGCTGCGCGCGGCACGCGCCCAGGTGGGCGGCGACGACGCCGCCGCCCGCGACGGGATCGACCGGGCCCGCGACGTCGCGCGCGAGAACCTCGCCGAGGCCCGCCGGTTCGTCCGCGACCTCGCCCCCACCGATCTCGCCGGGGCGGGGGAGACCGCGCTGGCGGCCGCGCTGCGCCGCGTCGCCGGGCGCACCGCGGACCGGGGTGACGTCGCCGTGACGGTCACGGTCACCGGCGCGCCGCGGGCTGTCGGCACGCCGGTCGAGACCGCGCTGCTGCGCGTGGCGCAGTCGGCGCTCGCGAACGTCACCCAGCACGCGGGGGCGCAGGCGGCGGCCGTGACGCTGAGCTACCTGGACGACGCCGTCGCCCTCGACGTCGTGGACGACGGCGTCGGGTTCGACCCGGCATCGCTCGCGCCGACCTCCGGGCCAGGCCGCGGGGCAGGCCGTGGGGCAGGCCGCGGGGCAGAGGACGACGCGCCCGGCGGCTACGGCCTGGTCGCGATGCGTTCGCGGGCGGCCGAGCTGGGCGGCACGTTGAGCGTCGAGTCCGCCCCGGGTCGGGGGACGGCGCTCGCGGTCCAGCTGCCGGTGCCCGCGGCCGCGCCGCCGAGGACCGGCGCGTCCGCGGAGCTCGCGGGGGAGGAGGCGTGATCGAGGTCGTCCTGACCGACGACCACCCGGTGGTGCGCGCGGGGCTGCGCGCCGTCCTCGACGCTCAGCCCGACGTGCGGGTGGTCGCCGAGCTGGGGCGTGCCGAGGACCTCGTGGCGCGGGTGCGCCGCGGCGAGCCGGCCGACGTGCTGCTCGTCGACCTCCGCTTCGGCGAGGGCCGGCTGGGCGGCGTCGAGGCGACGCGGCAGGTCGTGGCCCTGGGCGGCCCGCCCGTGCTGATCCTCACGACGTACGACTCGGACGCGGACATCCTCGCCGCCGTGGAGGCGGGTGCCGCCGGGTACCTCCTCAAGGACGCGCCGACCGACGAGCTCGCGGCGGCGGTCCGCGCCGCGGCGACGGGGCAGGCGGTGCTCGGCCCGGCCGTGCAGCGCCGGCTGCTGGGGCGCCTGCGCGCGCCCGGTGTCGCGCCGACGCTGCGGGAGATCGAGGTGCTGGGGCTCGTCGCCGCCGGCCGCAGCAACGAGGAGATCGCCCGCGCGCTGTTCCTCACGCGCGCCACGGTGAAGTCCCACCTGGCGCACGTCTACGACAAGCTCGGGGTGACCTCGCGCACGGCGGCCGTGGCCGAGGCGCGGCGGCGCGGCATCCTCGCCTGACGACCCGCCCGGGCGTCGCGCACAGGCTCACCCGTCACCTGTCGCCCTTCACCCGTCATACACGGTCGGGCCTCAGAGGGCGGCCGACCAGCGCCGCTCCACGACTTCCCGCACGCCGGTCGCCAGGGTGCGGGTCATGCCGTCCGGGCCGAGGCCGGCCGAGGAGAGGAAGCGCTCGCGGGCGGAGTCGTCGTCGAGCACCCAGGTGACGACCTCCTCGGCACCGTCGGTGCGCAGCCGGTCGACCGCGGCCGACAGCAGGCGTGAGCCGTGCCCGCCCCGCTGGTGCTGCGGCTCCACCTCGAGGGCGACGAGCTGGCCCGGGCCGACGGCAGCGAAGCCGACGACCGCGGGGCCGTCGAGCGCGACGAGGACGGCGAAGCCCGGCCCGGGCGGCGCGGAGATGGCGCGCGCCCAGCGCTCGCGCATCGTGTCGGTGTCGAGCGCGTCGACGACGCCGTCGCCGAGCGCGACCTCGTGCGTCGCGCGCCACGCCGACACCTGGACGCGGGTCACCGCGTCCTCGTCGCCGGGGACGGCCGGGCGGACCGAGACGTCGGCCGTCTCGCGGAAGAGTGCCATCGGGCCACCCTAGTGAGTGACGGCGAGGGAGTGACGGCGAGCGAGTGACGGCGGGCGCGGTGGCGTCAGCCCCAGCCGAGCGCGCGCAGCCCCGCGGCGGTCGCGGCCGCGAGCACGACCACGAGGATGAACGGCGCGCGCAGCGCGAGCGCGATCGCGGCGACGGCCAGCGCGGGCACCCGCGCGTCGACGGCCAGCGACTGGCCGTCCGCGAACGTCTGGACGACGACCAGCGACACGAGCAGCGCCACCGTGACGAGCGTCGACGTGCGCTGCACCCGCTCGGTGGCCAGCCAGTGCTCGGGGACGAGGTGGCCGCCGAGCTTGAGCGCCAGGCTGAGCAGGGAGGCGACCAGCACGGTCACCCACAGCACCGTGGTGGTCATGCGGCCTGCTCCCGGTGGTCTGCGGGGCGCGGGCCCGCGACGAGCCCGACGACGATCGCGGCGGCCGCCGCCGCGAGCACCGGCACCCCGGCGGGCGCCAGGGGGACGAGGGCGGCGGTGACCGCCACGGCCACCGCTGCCACGAGCTGCGCCTGCCGTGACGCGAGGCGCGGCCACACGAGGGCGAGGAACGCCGCCCCGGCCGCGGCGTCCAGCCCCCACGCGCGCGGGTCGCCGAGAGCGTCGCCGGCGAGAGCCCCGAGCAGCGTGAACGCGTTCCACAGGACGAAGACGCCGATCCCGGTGACCCAGAACCCGGCCCGGGTGGCCGCCCGCTCCCGCTGCCCGACCGCCACCGCCGTCGACTCGTCGATCGTGAGGTGCGCCGCCGCGAGCCGCCGCCAGCCGCGCACCTGCAGGAGCGGGGCCACCACCGCGCCGTACAGCGTGTTGCGCACGCCCAGCAGCGTCGACGTCGCGATCGCGGCGACGGGGGAGCCGCCCGCGG
Source organism: Isoptericola sp. NPDC055881 (assembly GCF_053615895.1). Taxonomy (NCBI): domain Bacteria; kingdom Bacillati; phylum Actinomycetota; class Actinomycetes; order Micrococcales; family Promicromonosporaceae; genus Isoptericola; species Isoptericola sp. NPDC055881. Next base: position 12,697 of record NZ_JBSHCR010000020.1, on the reverse strand, counting down.
CGACCACGCCGACGAGGGCGAACTGCGAGCCTCCGGAGAAGAGCAGCAGGCTCAGCACCATCGTCTGCGGCACGCTCACGCCCGCCACGACCGACAGCGCCCCGAAGGAGATGCCGTAGAGCCCGGTCGCCAGGGCCACCGAGGCCCCCTGGCGGACGGCGGACCGCACCGCCGGGTCCGGTCGCGCTGCACGTGTCACGCCGGTAGTTGACCACGAGCCCCGGTGCCGCGGGAAACGCGCGGACGGTGCTCGCCGCTCAGAGGGCCACGTACACGGTCTCGAGGTACTCCTCGAGGCCCGCCTCGCCCCCTTCGCGCCCGAGTCCCGACTGCTTCATGCCGCCGAACGGGGCGCTCGCGTCGGACACCATGCCCCGGTTGATGCCGATCATGCCGGCGTCGACCTCGGCGCCGACGCGCAGGGCGCGGTCGAGGGAGGTGGTGTAGGCGTAGGCGGCCAGCCCGTACTCCGTGTCGTTGGCGAGGGCGATCGCCTCGTCGTCGTCGGCGAACGCGACCACGGGCGCCACCGGCCCGAAGATCTCCTCCCGCACCGCCCGGGCGTCCGGGCCGACCCCGGACAGCACCGTCGGCTCGAAGAACGTGCCGGGACCGTCGGGCCGCCCGCCACCGGTGAGCACCTGCGCGCCCCGCCCGGAGGCGTCGTCGACGAGCTCGGCGACCTTGGCCACCGCCTTCTCGTCGATGAGCGGACCGACGTCCACGCCGTCCGCGTCGCCGCGCCCGACCCGCAGCCCCGAGAACCGGTCGGCGAGCCGTTGGGCGAACTCCCGTGCCACCGAGTCGTGCACCAGGAAGCGGTTGGCCGCCACGCAGGACTGCCCGGCGTTGCGGAGCTTGGCGACGGTGGCGCCGTCCACGGCCGCGTCGAGGTCGGCGTCCGCGAACACGACGAAGGGCGCGTTGCCGCCCAGCTCCATCGACGTGCGCAGCACCTGCTCCGCGGCCTGCTGCAGGAGGCCCCGGCCCACGGCGGTGGAGCCGGTGAACGACAGCTTGCGCAGCCGGTCGTCGCCCAGGAGCGGTGCGACCAGGTCGGCGGAGGTGGCGGTCGGGACGACGTTCACGACGCCGCGCGGCAGGCCGCGGTCGGCCAGCTCGGAGCGGATCACCTCGGCCACGAGCATGGTGGTGAGCGGGGTCTGGTGCGCGGGCTTGATCACGACCGTGCAGCCGGCGGCGAGCGCCGGGCCGATCTTGCGGGTCGCCATCGCGATGGGGAAGTTCCACGGGGTGATCAGCAGCGCCGGGCCGACGGGGCGCCGGTGCACGAGCTGGCGGTTCGTGCCGGCGGGCGCGGTGCGGACCACGCCGTCGGTGCGGACCGCCTGCTCCGCGTACCAGCGCAGGAAGTCGGCGCCGTACACGACCTCGGCGCGCGCCTCCGCCAGGGGCTTGCCGCACTCGGCCGTGATGAGCGAGGCGAAGGCGTCGCTGCGCGCGACGATCCGCTCGTACACGGCCCGCAGCAGCTCCGAGCGCTCCCGGGGCGCCACCGCGCGCCACGCCGGCGCGGCCTCCGCGGCCGAGGCGAGCGCCCGCCGCCCGTCCTCGGGCGAGGCGTCGGCGACGTCGAACAGCACCTCGCCGGTGGCCGGGTCGGTCACCTCGAAGGTCCGGCCGCCCGCGGCCGCGGTCCACTGGCCGTCGGCGAGCATGCCGGTCGGCAGATGGGCGACGAGCGCGGGGGACAGCGAGCTCATGCCCCGAGTATGCACAGGGGGCGGCCTGCTCGACACGGGAACGTCGCACGACCCGGCTCGCTCTCCGCCACGCTGCCCCCGGAGCCGGCAGGTCCGGGTGGTGCTCGACGGGTGAACCGGTCCGTCCCGCACGGCCGCGCCCGGTACGGTTGACCCATGACGCTCGCCCCCACCGCCGCGCGCCCCTTCGGCGCTGTCCTCACCGCGATGGTCACGCCCATGACGCCCTCGGGCGACGTCGATCTGGACGCTGCGGCGCGGGTGGCGAAGCGGCTGGTGGACGAGGGCAACGACGGGCTCGTGCTCTCGGGCACCACCGGCGAGTCGCCGACGACGCACGCGCCCGAGAAGGCGGACCTCGTGCGCGCAGTCGTGGACGCCGTGGGCGACCGCGCCTTCGTCCTGGCGGGGGCAGGCTCCAACGACACGGTGCACGCGGTGCGCATGGCCGAGCAGGCGGCCGAGGCCGGTGCGCACGGCCTCCTCGTCGTCTCGCCCTACTACTCGCGCCCCAGCCAGGAGGGCCTGTACCGCCACTTCGTGACGGTGGCGGACGCGACCGACCTGCCCGTCATGCTGTACGACGTGCCAGGCCGCACCTGCGTGCGGATCGCGGCGCCGACCTACGCCCGCCTCGCGCGGCACCCGAAGATCGTCGCGACGAAGGACGCGACCGGTGACGTCGCCTCGGCCGCCCTCCTCGCCGCCGAGACCGGGCTCGCCTGGTACTCCGGCGACGACAGCCTGCTCCTGCCCTTCCTCTCCGTCGGCGCCGCCGGCATCGTCTCCGTCTCCGCGCACGTCGTGGCCGGAGCGTTCGCCGAGGTCGTGCGCCGCTGGGACGCGGGCGACACCGCCGGCGCCCTCGCCGCCTTCCTCCCCACCCTGCCCGTGATCGAGGCGCTGAACGGCGCCGGCGCGCAGGCCGTGATGGCGAAGGCCGCGCTCGAGGCGCTCGGCGCCCTCGACAACCGCGAGCTGCGGCTGCCGAACACCGCCGCCACCGAGGACGACGTCGCGCTGGTGCGCGGCGCCCTCGCCACGGCCGGCTATCTCGACGACGGCGTCCGCGCGGGCGCCACCACACTTCCGTAAGACCGACCGGCCTGGAGGCCTCGTGAGCCACCCTCACCCCGAACTTCCCCTGCCCCCCGCCCTGCCGTCGAAGGGGCTGCGCATCGTGGCCCTCGGCGGGCTGGGCGAGGTGGGCCGCAACATGGCCGTCCTCGAGTACGAGGGGCGGCTGCTCGTCATCGACTGCGGCGTCCTCTTCCCCGAGGACCACCAGCCCGGCGTGGACCTGATCCTGCCGGACTTCGACTACATCAAGGACCGCCTCGACGACATCGAGGCGATCGTCCTCACCCACGGCCACGAGGACCACATCGGCGCCGTGCCCTACCTGCTGCGGCTGCGCCGGGACATCCCGCTGGTCGGCTCGCGGCTGACCCTCGCGTTCGTCGACGCCAAGCTCAAGGAGCACCGCATCAAGCCGGTGCTGCGCGTCGTGGCCGAGGGCGAGACCGCACGGTTCGGCGTGTTCGACTGCGAGTTCGTCGCCGTCAACCACTCGATCCCGGACGCGCTGGCCGTCGCCGTCACGACGGGCGCCGGCACCGTGCTGCACACCGGCGACTTCAAGATGGACCAGCTGCCGCTCGACGGCCGCATCACCGACTTGCGCGCGTTCGCCCGGCTGGGCGAGAAGGGCGTCGACCTGTTCATGGTCGACTCCACCAACGCCGAGGTCCCCGGCTTCGTCACGAACGAGGTCGAGATCGGCCCGGCGCTGGACGCCGCCTTCGCGCAGGCGGAGAAGCGGATCGTCGTCGCGTCGTTCTCCTCGCACGTGCACCGCGTGCAGCAGGTGCTCAACGCCGCCCACGCCCACGGGCGCAAGGTCGCGCTCGTCGGGCGGTCCATGGTGCGCAACATGGGCATCGCCGCGGAGCTCGGCTACCTCGACGTCCCGCCGGGCGTCCTCATCGAGCTGAAGCAGGCCGCCAGCCTGCCCGACGACCGGATCGTCTACATGTCCACCGGCTCCCAGGGCGAGCCGATGGCGGCGCTCAGCCGGATGGCGAACGGCGACCACAAGGTCCAGGTAGGCCACGGCGACACCGTGATCCTGGCGTCGTCCCTCATCCCGGGCAACGAGAACTCCGTGTTCCGGGTGATCAACGGCCTGACCCGCCTCGGCGCGCGCGTCGTGCACTCAGGCAACGCCAAGGTGCACGTGTCGGGGCACGCGAGCGCCGGCGAGCTCCTGTACTGCTACAACGTGCTCAAGCCGCGCAACGTCATGCCCGTGCACGGGGAGGTGCGCCACCTCGTGGCCAACGCGGCGCTCGCGGTCCGCACGGGCGTGCCCGCCGACCGCGTGGTCCTCGCCGAGGACGGCGTGGTCGTCGACCTCGTGGACGGCAAGGCGTCCGTCGTGGGTGCGGTGCCCTGCGGGTACGTCTTCGTCGACGGCTCGACCGTCGGCGCGGTGACCGAGAACGAGCTCAAGGACCGCCGGACGCTGGCGGAGGAGGGCTTCGTCTCGGTCTTCGCGGTCGTGGACACCGCCACGGGCAAGGTGCTCGCCGGCCCGCAGATCCTCGCGCGCGGGATGGCCGAGGACGCCGCGGTGTTCGAGGAGATCCAGCCCGACGTGGTCGCGGCGCTGGAGACCGCCATCGCGGGCGGTGCCACCGACACCTACCAGCTGCAGCAGGTGATGCGTCGCGTCATCGGCCAGTGGGTGAACCGCCGCCTGCGCCGCCGCCCGATGATCGTGCCGGTGGTCGTGGAGGCCTGACGGCATACCCCCTGGTCAGGGGTGACGAGCGACGGGGTCGCGCCAGTATGCTGGCGCGGCCCCGCCGCCGTCCCGGAGGTCTCGATGACCCGACCTGACCCGTTCGCCCCGCCGTCCGGCGTGGTGCCGCCGGAGCATTCGACCCTGGCTCGGGCGCAGTCCGTCCGGCCGGAGCCGCGGTACGGCGCCTTGGCGCCACCCGGGCCGAGCCCCGCGCCCACGGTGCCCGCCGTGCTCGCCGGCGCCCCGACGGGTCTCGCAGCGGCGGCGTCCGTGCTGGCGGTGGTCTGGACGGTGCTGCAGCTCGGCTTCTTCCTCACCTCGCTCGCGGCAGTGGAGCCCTACGAGGCCGCGCTCGCTGCGCGCAGGTCGCTGATGACCGTCGTGACGCCGTACGACTCGCTCGCGGTGCTCGCGTTCCCCGTGCAGGTGGCGATGTTCGTCGTCGGGTGCCTGTGGCTCCAGCAGGGTCGCCGGCTCGCGGCGGCCCTGTCTCCGAGCGTCCGGCAGGTGCGACGCCCCGTGTGGGTCTGGCTGGGCTGGGTCGTGCCGTTCGTCTTCCTCTGGTTCCCGTACCAGGTGGTGCGGGACGTGCGCGCGGCCGCCGTCGGGGGCACCGCGTCGCGCCGGCTCGGGTGGTGGTGGGCGTGCTGGCTGGTCGGGCTGTGGTCGTCCAACCAGGCGTCGCTCGTGTCGATGGGCCTGCGCGCGACGGATCCCGAGGTCGTCCCGGTGTTCGAGGGGATCTCCTTCGCGGCGACAGCCGCCGCCTGCGCGCTGTGGGTCGGGCTGGTCCACGAGATCACGCGGGGCCTGCAGACCCGGCTCGCCCCGGTCCTCTGACCCAGGAGCGAGCCGTACCCTGCCTGGCATGACCTCGATCCCGACGAGCCCGAGAGCCCCGGTGCGCCCGCCGCGCGCCGAGCTGCACCTGCACCTGGAGGGCACCCTCGAGCCCGAGCTGGCGTTCGCGCTCGCCGAGCGCAACCGCGTGCCGCTGCCGTTCGCGGACCCCGCCGCGCTCCGGGCGGCCTACGACTTCACGGACCTCCAGTCGTTCCTGGACCTCTACCACGCGACGTCGCAGGTGCTGCGCACGGCGGAGGACTTCGCGGACCTCACCGTCGCGTACCTGCGGCGCGCCGCCGCGGGCGGCGTGCGACACGCCGAGCTGATGGTCGACCTGCAGACCCACGTCGCGCGTGGCGTGCCGCTGGAAGAGGTGGTGGCGGGCGTCGCCGGGGGCCTGGCCGCGGGCGAGGCGGAGGTCGGCGTCTCCGGTCTGCTGATCGCGGCCTTCCTGCGCCACCGGCCCGCCACGGAGGCGGACGGGCTGCTCGACGACCTGCTGGCCCTGGACGCACCGGTCGCGGGGGTGGGCCTCGCCTCCACCGAGGTCGGGTTCTCGGCGGCACCCTTCGCGGCGGCCTTCGCGAAGGCCGCCGCGCACGGGCTGCGCCGCACGGCCCACGCCGCCGAGGAGGGGCCGGCGTGGCACGTCACCGAGGTGCTGGACGTGCTGGGCGTGGAGCGCGTGGACCACGGCATCCGCGCGCTGGAGGACGCCGACGTCGTCGACCGCCTGGTGCGGGACCAGGTGCCGCTCACGGTGTGCCCCGTCTCCAACGTCCGCCTGCAGGCGGTGCCGTCGCTCGCCGCCCACCCGCTGCCGGCGATGCTCGCGGCCGGGCTCGCCGTGTCCTTGAACTCCGACGACCCGGCGTACTTCGGGGGCTACGTCGACGAGGTCGACGACGCCGTGACGGCCGCCTTCGGGCTCACGCGGGACCAGCGCGCCGACCTCGCCGCCGCCTCTTTCCGCGGCTCCTTCCTGGCACCGGCGCAGGTCGCGCGGCACCTGGCGGCCGTCGAGGAGTGGCGCACGGCAGGCTGAGCGGCTCTCGCGGGGATCGGTCCGAGCGCCGCTGCCGGGGTGCCCGTCGCGGGCCGAGGCGGCAACACGCACCCGGGACCTGCGGCGTCGCGGCCCGGACCCCGGGTACCGTGAGGGCATCATGGCGACCCGGACACCCGCCCGCAGGATCACCGGGACTCCGCGGGGCACGGCGAGAACGGGGCGGACCGCATCCGTGGCCGCCCCGACCCGGCGTGCGCCCGCCCGCAGCTCGTCCTCCGGCCGTTCCGGCAAGAGCACGGGCAAAGGCAAGGGCACGGGCCGCGGCGGCAACGGGCGTCGTGCACCGGCCCGTCCGGCCCGTCCGGCGCGGTCGGGGCCGTCCTGGCCGGTCCGCGCCGTGCGGGGCCTGTACCTGGGCGTCGCGCACGGGCTCGGCAGCCTGACCCGCAGCATCACCAAGGGAGCAAGAGACCTGGAACCCGAGCACCGCCGAGACGGCGTCGCCTTCTTCCTCATCGCCCTCGCGCTGATCGTCGCCGCGCGGGAGTGGTGGGGGATCTCCGGCACGTTCGGCACCGTCGTGCACGCCGTCGTCGCCGGCACCGTCGGCCTGGCCGGCGTGGCCGTGCCCGTGCTGCTCCTGTGGCTCGGGTTCCGCGTCATGCGCCACCCCGAGCGAGCCCAGGCGAACTCCCGCGTCGCCATCGGGCTCGCCTTCCTCGTGGTGTCCGTGTGCGCGCTCGTCGCGATCGCGGAGGGCACGCCGGCGCCGAGCGACGGGTTCGCCGCCCTCCAGGACGCAGGCGGCATCATCGGGTATCTCGCGGCCACGCCGGTCGTGACGGGCCTGACCGAGTGGGTCGCCGTGCCGCTGTTCCTGCTGCTCGGGTTCTTCGGCCTGCTGGTCGTCACGGCCACGCCGGTGCACCGGATCCCGGAGCGGGTGCGTGGCCTGTACGACCGGCTCACGGGCAACCACCGCGACCCGGACGAGACCGCCGACGACGGGCTCGCCCTCGCCGAGGGTGTCTCCCGGCACGACGGCACCGACCCCGCGCCGCGCAAGAAGCGCACCCGCAAGACGAAGGCCGAGCGCGCGGCGGAGGCCGCCGAGGCCGCGGGACTCGACGAGTACGTGGGCGACGAGGCCTTCGAGAAGGCGGCCACCCTGGAGAAGGAGGCGGCCGAGGCACGCGCGGCAGCCAGGAACGGGCAGGGGAAGGCCACCCAGCGCGTCGGGGCGGCCCCCGCGACCGCCCCGGTGGAGGCGGTCGGCGCCGCCACCACGGTGACCCGGTCGGACGAGGGGGCCGCGGCCCCGGCCGGCGACCTGCCGCCGATGGGGCGTGCCGAGCAGCCGATGCTCGACGGCGACACCGTCTACCTGCTGCCCGACGAGGAGTCGCTCGTCAAGGGCGCGCCGCACAAGACACGGTCCGCGGCGAACGACCGGGTGGTCGAGTCCCTCACGAAGGTCTTCGAGGACTTCGGCGTCGACGCGCAGGTCACGGGCTTCACCCGCGGCCCGACCGTCACGCGGTACGAGGTGGAGGTGGGTGCCAAGACCAAGGTCGAGCGCATCACCTCGCTGTCGAACAACATCGCGTACGCGGTGGCGAGCGCCGACGTGCGGATCCTGTCGCCCATCCCGGGCAAGTCCGCGATCGGCATCGAGATCCCGAACTCCGACCGCGAGACCGTCGTCCTCGGCGACGTGCTGCGGTCCTCGGCCGCCCGCCGCACCGAGCACCCGATGATCATGGGCGTGGGCAAGGACGTCGAGGGCGGCTACGTCGTCGCGAACCTCGCGAAGATGCCGCACATCCTGGTGGCGGGTGCCACGGGCGCGGGCAAGTCCAGCTTCATCAACTCGCTGATCACCTCGATCCTCATGCGGGCCACGCCGGAGCAGGTCCGGCTCGTGCTGGTGGACCCCAAGCGCGTCGAGCTGACGATCTACGAGGGCATCCCGCACCTCATCACGCCCATCATCACCAGCCCCAAGAAGGCCGCGGAGGCCCTCGACTGGGTGGTGCGCGAGATGGACGCCCGGTACGACGACCTCGCGACCTTCGGGTACAAGCACGTCGACGACTTCAACTCCGCCGTGCGCGCCGGCAAGGTGAAGCCGCTGCCCGGATCCGAGCGCAAGATCGCCCCTTATCCGTACCTGCTGGTCGTCGTCGACGAGCTCGCGGACCTCATGATGGTCGCCCCGCGGGACGTCGAGGCCTCGATCCAGCGCATCACGCAGCTCGCGCGCGCCGCCGGGATCCACCTGGTGCTCGCCACCCAGCGGCCCTCGGTCGACGTCGTCACCGGCCTCATCAAGGCGAACGTGCCCTCCCGCCTCGCCTTCGCGACGTCCTCGCTGGCGGACTCGCGCGTGGTCCTGGACCAGCCCGGGGCCGAGAAGCTCATCGGCCAGGGTGACGCCCTCTTCCTGCCCATGGGCGCGGCCAAGCCGATGCGCGTGCAGGGCGCCTGGGTCACCGAGTCCGAGGTGCACAGCGTCGTCGAGCACGTGAAGGCGCAGCTCAAGCCCGTCTACCGGGAGGACGTCACCGCACCGGCCGCGGCCAAGAAGCAGGTCGACGAGGACATCGGCGACGACCTCGACCTGCTGCTGCAGGCGACCGAGCTGGTCGTGACCACGCAGTTCGGCTCGACGTCCATGCTGCAGCGCAAGCTGCGGGTGGGCTTCGCCAAGGCCGGCCGGCTCATGGACCTGCTGGAGTCGCGGGAGATCGTCGGGCCGTCCGAGGGGTCGAAGGCCCGCGAGGTGCTCGTGACGCCGGACGACCTGCCCTCGGCGCTCGCGCTGATCCGCGGGGAGACGCCCCAGGCGTACGACCAGGACGCCGACACCGCGGGAGGCGGAGCTCCCGCCGACCCCTACGCGGACGGCACGGACGGGCACGCCCCGCCCGTGGCCACCGACTACCACGACGACGCGGACACCGACCCCGAGCACGGCTGGCGCTGAGTCCGCGCCGGTCGGTCACCGTCCGTGCGGCACGACCCGTGGGGGCAGGCCTGTCGCCTCGGGGGGTCGGCGCCGCTCGCGCGCGACGTGGCCCACCGCGTCGGCGACCCGGTCCGCACGTGCCCCGAGCTCCGCACCGGACAGGGTCGTGCTCGCCGGGTCGTCCAGGACGTCGGGCAGCACGTGGACCTCGTGGCCCGCGGCGAGGTCCACCGTGGTCCCGGTCCAGCGCAGGGCCGACACCCGGGTCGGTTCGTCCGGCGCCTCCTGGGTGAACGTCGCGGTGAGGAGCACGCCGTTGCTCGTCCGGGCGTCGCAGCACGCGCTGCTCTGGTTGGACAGCAGGTTGCCCAGGCCGTACGCCACCCACATGCCGTGCCCGCCCGGCCCCCGCCCCACCCGGTCGATGCGCTGCGGCACGTGGGCGTGGTGCCCGATGACCAGGTCGACCTGCCGTGACCGCGCCAGACGACGGACCACGTCCTCCTGCTGGTCGGTGAGCGTCTCGGTGTACTCCGTCCCCGCGTGGAGGCTGACGACCACGACGTCGGCGCCGGCCTTGCGTGCGGCGCGCGCCTGGGCGACGAGGTGGTCGGCGTCGATGAGGTTCACCGCCCACGGCGCGTCCGCGGGCATCGGGAGGCCGTTCAGCCCGTAGGTCGCCGCCAGGTGCGCCACCGTGATCTCCCGGCCGGCGCGCTCGAGCACGTACAGCTGGGGGGCGTCCTGCTCCGCGGCGCTCCGCGCCGTCCCCACGTGGCCCATGCCCTCCGCGTCCAGACGTCGCAGCGTGGCACGCACCCCGGGGTAGCCGCGGTCCACCGAGTGGTTCGACGCCGTGGAGCAGCCGTCCCAGCCCTGCTCGTGCAGGTCGCGCAGCAGCCCCGGCGGTGCGCCGAAGAGCGGGTAGCCCGTCGGCAGGGTCCCCTTCGGCGCCACAGGGACCTCCAGGTGGCACAGCGCGAGGTCGGCACCCCGCACCCAGCGGTCGAGGCCGGCGAGCAGCGGGGAGAAGTCGGGGTCCTGGCCGCCGCCCGCGGAGTCCACGACCGGCCCGTGGGGGAGCACGTCCCCCGCTGCCAGGAGCGTGAACACCGCGGGCCGCGGTGACGGGCTCGATGTCGGGCTGGATGTCGCGCTGGATGTCGGTGGGGCCGCCGGGGGCGTCGACCCCGCGCCCGGCACCCCCGGCGAGGCGCCGAAGAGGGCGCCGAGGCCGAACGCCCCGGCCACGCCGAGGACCACGCCGCACCCGGCGGCGACGACGAGACGTCGGCGGGTGGGGCGCCCGTCGTCGGACGCGTGGTGGGGCACGGCAGGAGGGTACTGCCGGCGCCGTGGCGCGTGCGCTCACCCCGCGAGGACGTCCGCCGAGTTCACCCGGTCCTTCCCGGGCGGGCGAGACGCGCCCGCATGCCCGGTGCGCCGATAGGGTGTTCCGGTGGTCAACGAAGCGCCCTCGCCCTGGAACGTCGCCAACGCGGTGACCCTCGTGCGCATCGCGCTCGTGCCCGTCTTCGCCTGGACCCTTCTCATGGAGGGCGGCGACTCCGTCACGTGGCGCCTGGTCGCGACCGGCGTGTTCGTCCTGGCCGCCGCGAGCGACCGGGTGGACGGCTATCTGGCCCGGTCGCGCAACCTCGTGACCGACCTGGGCAAGCTGCTCGACCCGATCGCCGACAAGGCCCTCATCGGCACTGCCCTGATCCTGCTCTGCTGGCCCCTGGGCGAGCTGCCCTGGTGGGTGCCCACCGTGATCCTCGTGCGCGAGCTCGGGGTCACGGTCCTGCGCATGGTCGTGCTGCGCTACGCCGTGATGCCGGCGTCCCGTGGCGGCAAGCTCAAGACGGTGCTGCAGTCCGTGGCGATCACGCTGTTCCTGCTGCCGCTGGCGTCGCTGCCCGGTGCGGTGCTGGTCGTCGCCTGGGTGGTGCTCGGGCTGGCGATCGTCGTCACCGTCGTGACGGGGGTCGACTACTTCGTGCAGGGGCTGCGGCTGCTCGGCGAGGGCCGACGGCAGGCCGGTCCTCGCCGGGCGGCATGAGCGCCGGCCGGGCCGGCGCCATGCCCGCCGGGGATCTCGCGCCGGCGGTGCTCGACGGCGCGCGGGCCCGCGGCTGGACGGTCGCGGCTGCGGAGTCGCTCACGGGCGGCCTCGTCGTGGCCGCTCTCGTCGACGTCCCGGGCGCCTCGGCCGTGGTGCGGGGCGGCGTCGTCGCCTACGCCACCGACCTGAAGGCCTCGGTGCTGGGCGTCGACCCTGCGCTGCTGGCCCGCCGCGGCCCCGTCGACCCGGACGTCGCCGCCCAGATGGCGGCCGGAGCCCGCCGGGTGCTGGGGTCCGACGTCGGGCTCGCGACCACCGGTGTCGCCGGACCGGACCCGCAGGACGGTCACCCTCCGGGAGAGGTGTACGTCGCGGTGAGCACGCCCTCCGGCGACCGGGTGCGCCGGCTCGACCTCCCGGGGGACCGGCCCGCCGTGCGGTCTGCGGCGGTCCGCGCCGTGCTGGCCCTGACGCTCGACGCCTGGGGTGCCGCACCAGCGGGAACGCCCGCAGGCGCTCCTGTGAAGGACGCGTGACGAGCCTGTCGGGGCCTGTGCCCTCGGGAACAAGGCCCCGGGTGCGCGCGTTGTGCTGGCGTGATGACCGACAGGGCACGAACCAGTCTCGATCCGCGCCACACCAGGCCGGGCGGGCCGCGCGCGCGGTACGGTAGTGCCACCCCTGGTGTCAGGGGAACGACAGGACGGACGAGGAACCCGGTCACGACCGGACCGAACCCGGGACGATCGGCCACGGAGAGGGGGCGCGAGATGGTCGTACTGCGACGTGAGATCGGCGACGTGCTGCGCGATGCGCGGCAGCGCCAGGGGCGCACCCTGCGTGAGGTGTCGTCCGCCGCGAGAGTCTCGCTCGGCTACCTGAGCGAGGTGGAGCGCGGACAGAAGGAAGCATCGTCGGAGCTGCTGGCGTCGATCTGTGACGCCCTCGACGTGCCGATGTCCCTCGTGCTGCGCGAGGTGAGCGACCGCATCGCGGTGGCTGAGGGGCTGCACATCCCCGACACGATCCCGGCGGACGTCTTCGCCGGCATGCTCAGCCGCGGCGAGTCGCGCGACGCCGACCAGGCGATGCGAGGGGACCTCACCCCGGTCGGCTGAGACTCAGGTTGGCTGACACAGCGCGCCACACGGAGCCGGTCCCGCGAGCTTTCCTCCCCGGGACCGCGCCAGGAGTTACCCGGGGGGGCCGCCCGCCCCCGGGGGCGAGGGGCACCCCAAAGTTGGGGGCGACCCCCCCGCGGGGGGCCCCCCCGGGCCCC